>JBLRXE010000255.1:0-4359 GCA_047920895.1 Roseovarius sp. | reverse complement strand
GCTCTAACTGAGAGATCCGGCGGTGCCATCCGCGCGATTGTTCACAGATATTCAAGTGCCGATGCGTTTTCAGAGTTACTGAGAGAACGTCTGAGCGGATCGGGAGTTCGCAAAGACCGGATCGAGCGCATCGCCGAGGCCGCCCGCGACAAGCGGATCGAGGGTATCGCCCATGTGCAGGACGAATCCGACCGCAACGGCGTGCGCGTCGTGGTCGAACTCAAACGCGACGCCACCGCCGAGGTGGTGCTCAACCAACTCTACCGCTTCACCCCGATGCAGACCTATTTCGGCTGCAACATGCTGGCGCTCAACGGCGGCAAGCCCGAGCAACTGACGCTGCATCGGTTCCTGTCACTCTTCATCACCTTCCGCGAAGAGGTGGTCGCCCGCCGCACCGCCTATGACCTGCGCCGCGCCCGCGAGCGCGCGCATGTGCTCTGCGGTCTGGCGGTCGCGGTCTCCAACGTCGATGAGGTGGTGGCCACCATCCGCGCCTCTGCCGACGCCGCCGAAGCCCGGCAAAAGCTTATGGAACGGCGTTGGCCCGCAGGCGACATCCTGCCCTATATCGCGCTGATCGACGATCCCAGCCACCCGGCCAACGCCGACGGCACCTATAACCTCTCCGAGGTGCAGGCCCGCGCCATTCTCGATCTGCGCCTGCAACGCCTGACACAACTGGGCGTCAAGGAAGTCACCGACGAACTTCAGGACCTCGCTGGCAAGATCAAGGAATATCTCGCCATCCTGGCCAGCCGCGACCGGATCATGCAGATCATCGCGGATGAGCTGCGCGAAGTGCGCGAATTGTTCGCTGTCCCGCGCCGCACCGAAATCGTGGACTGGTCCGGCGACATGGAGGACGAAGACCTCATCGAGCGCGAGGATATGGTCGTGACCGTCACCAGCGGCGGCTATATCAAGCGCACGGCGCTGGCCGATTTCCGCGCGCAAAAGCGCGGCGGCAAGGGGCTCTCGGGCATGGCCACCAAGGACGAGGATGTCGTCACCACGCTCTTTGTCGCCAATACCCATACCCAGCTTCTGTTCTTCACCACCTCCGGCATGGTCTACAAGCTCAAGTGCTGGCGCTTGCCGCTGGGCGGGCGCACGTCCAAAGGCAAGGCCATCGTCAATATCCTGCCCAT
Source organism: Roseovarius sp. (assembly GCA_047920895.1). Taxonomy (GTDB): domain Bacteria; phylum Pseudomonadota; class Alphaproteobacteria; order Rhodobacterales; family Rhodobacteraceae; genus Roseovarius. The sequence continues at coordinate 3,208 of JBLRXE010000255.1, read as the reverse complement.
TCCCACCGGCGTTTCCATCGCGGCGATCATGCCCGTGGACCGCCCCGAGGAAGACTGGGAAGACCTGCAAATCGTCTTTGCCACCTCCGCAGGCAATGTGCGGCGCAATGCGCTGTCGGATTTCACCAATGTCATGCGCAACGGCAAGATCGCGATGGACCTGCCCGAAGGCGTGGAACTGGTCAACGCGCGCATCTGTGGCCCCGAGGATGACGTGATGCTGGTCACGGATTCCGGCCGCGCCATCCGCTTCCCCACGACCGAGGTGCGCGTTTTCAAGGGCCGTAAATCCACCGGCGTGCGCGGCATCCGTCTCTTGGGCGATGACCGCGTGGTGTCGATGTCCGTCATCAGCCATTTCGACGCCTCCGCCGATGAACGCGCCGCCTATCTCAAGATGCGCCGCCAACTGGCCGGAGCCGAGGACGACGGCACCAGCGACGACGAGGGCAATGCCGACGCCTCCCTCAGCCCCGAGCGGTTCGAGGAAATGCAGACCGCCGAAAATCTGATCCTGACCATCACCGCGCGCGGCACGGGCAAGCTCAGCTCAAGCCACGACTATCCCGTGCGCGGGCGCGGCGGCATGGGCGTGCAGGCGATGGACAAAGGCATGCGCGGCGGCGCGGTCGTGGCCTCCGTTCCGGTCACACTCGAAGACCAGATCATGCTCGCCACCTCCAAGGGCCAGTCGATCCGCGTGCCCGTCATGGGCATCTCCTTCCGCTCGCGCAGCGCGGGCGGGGTCAAGGTGTTCAACACCGGCACCGGCGAAGAGGTGGTTTCCGTCGCCTGGATCGCGGAACAGGCCGACGAGGACGAGACCGCCGAGGGCTGATCTTCCGCTCCCATGACAGGGTATCATCACGGTCCGGCCCAATTTTTGCCGGATTTTCCGTAATGATAGCCCTGCCGTATCGCGGCATGGTTGTATTGACATCTCTCGGTTCCCGTCCCCTCTCACAGCGGATATTCCAATGAGCAAGCTCCCGCGCCCCGGCATGGACCAAACCGGCCTCAATCTGATCCGGATTGTGATCGGCTCCTATTTCCTTGCGGTCTCGCTCGATCTCGTCTCCGGGTTCGACGCCGCCACACTCTTTGCGCCACTGGTGCCACCAGCGGCGGCCGATCTGATCGGCGCGACCCTGCTCTTCTGCCTCAGCGCGGCGCTGATGGCGGGGCTGCACCTGCGGCTTGCCGCTCTCAGCCTCGCGCTGCTGATCTTTTGCTCCAGCCTCCTGCAAAACCTCATAGTCGTCACCCCCGAGAGCCTCTCGGCCTTCTGGCGCGACCTGACACTGGCCGCGTCGGTGCTGCTGACCTATCTGACCCTCGGCCCGGGCGCGCTGCGTCGTGCCTCGGTGCTGGCCCACCGCGCCCGCCTGCGCCGCGCCATGGCGCAAAGGGCGATCAACCCGCGCCGTATCCAACCGCAGACGGCACGCAAACGCCCCGTGCAACAGGAAATCCGCACGGCCCTCGCCACCGCCCCCCCACAACAGCCCATGCCCCGCGACAAGGACACCGTCGACAATATCTTTGCGAATATCTGATGCGGCCAAGACGGCTTAACCCCGCCTCAACCCTTCCGGCATAGACTGGGCGCGACCTTTCCCTGCACCGGATACCTGCCGATGAACCTCTACTGCTGCATGATCGACCTCAAACAGGACGCCAAGGCGCTCGCCTTCGCCGCAGCCCTTGACGCCTGGCTCGCGCATCTCCGCAGCCACGGCACCATCGGTCAATGGCGCCTGTCCCGGCGCAAACTCAATCTCGCCGCCGATGCCTATGGCGATTTCCTGCTCGAAATCGAGGTCGAGGATCTCACCCAACTTGACCGGGCCTTCCGCCTCACCGGGGCGCTGGACGAGATGACAACCGTGCTGCATGACCGCGTGCATGCCCAGATCGCCCAGGCCCGCTTTGCACTCTACCGCCCCTTTCCCGATGCGGAACGCGCCGAACGCATGTCCCTGATCTGACGCAGGGGTTCATCTGGCCCGAAATACCTCAGGGGGTCCGGGGGACAGCGTCCCCCGCCTTTGCCCTCACCCTGCGCGCCGCTCAATTCGCCAGATTGCTCGCCGTCGCCCCAAAGCCCACGACCGTGCCAAAGAGGCCAAGGATGGTCTGCACCCGCGTGACGGGCGATTCGGTTGCCAAGAGCGTGTCACCCGGATTGATCTGGAACTGCCGCGCCGCAAACAACCCGTCCGCATTGGTGAAGTCCAGCGAAAAGATCACCTGCCGCATCTCGGGGCCCGGCTTGTCGGCGTTGATGTGATGCGGCTCGTATTCGCGCAGCACCAACAGACCCTTGGGATCGGCGCGCGCGGCGCTCAACCCTCCCATGGACGACACCGCCTCCATCGCCGTCATCTTCTCCTTCTCAAAGGCAATCATTCTCTGGCTGCCCGCCGCCCCCAGGACATTGAAACTGCGCTTATCCTCGGTCACGACGATCTGGTCGCCACCACGCACCAGCGCATTGCGCCCCGGCTCGGCATAGAGCGTCTCGACCCGCGTTTCATAGACCTCCGGGCCGCGCTGCAGGATCACCAGCGGGTTCTTCATGGCCGACGAGATGCCGCCCGCCATCGCCAGAACACTCAGAATACGCGTGTTGCGCGACAAGAGCGGGTAGGCCCCCGGCGCGGCCACGCCGCCGACCACATCGACCGCATTGTTGCGCCCCGGCGTCACGGTCAATTGCACCTGCGCCGAGGGCGCAATTTCCAGCATCCGCGTCTGCAACGTGGCGCGCGCGTCGGTTTCGGTCATGCCACGCAGGGTGATCTCGCCGAGATAGGGCATGAACACGCTGCCCGTGGGCGATACCGTCATCGGTGGCACCGGCGTCGACCGCGAGGCCCCGCTTGCCAAAAGCGAATTCTCCTGGCTGTCCCAGATCACGATGTCCAGCTTGTCGCCGGTCTGGATCAGCGACGAATCCGGGCCACGGCCCGCGGCCAACCATCGGTAATCGCCCTTCCACCCCGAGGCCGGCCACAGCGCCAGCGCAGGGGTGGACCGGCGCGTGACCTCGACCACCTGAAAGGTCGGCGCCTTGCTGTTGCGTTCGGCCAGAACCTCACTTTGCATGGCGGCCCCCCGGGGCAGGCTGCACGCCGCCAGCGCGGCAAACATCACGACTCCAAGGGCAATCCTGATTGCGCGCGTCACTCTCCGACTCCCCCGTCCT
>JBLRXE010000254.1:0-4366 GCA_047920895.1 Roseovarius sp. | reverse complement strand
CTGTCGGGCTTCACCTCCAAGATGGCGGGGACCGAGCGTGGCGTGACCGAGCCACAGCCGGTGTTCTCCACCTGCTTCGGCGCGCCCTTCATGCCGCGCCGCCCCGAGGTTTACGGCAGCCTCTTGCGTGAAAAGATCGCCAGGCACGGCGCGACCTGCTGGCTGGTCAACACCGGCTGGACAGGCGGCGCCTATGGCACCGGCTCGCGCATGCCGATCAAGGCCACCCGCGCGCTCTTGACTGCCGCACTTGACGGCTCGCTCGGGGATGTCGAATTCCGCAAGGATCCCAATTTCGGCTTTGACGTGCCCGTGGCCGTGCCCGGCGTGGCCGAGGTGCTGCTCGATCCGCGCCGCACCTGGGCCGATCCTGCCGCCTATGATGCACAGGCGGCCAAACTGGTGCAGATGTTCGCCGACAACTTCGCGCAATATGTCCCCTTCATCGACGAGGATGTGCGCGCGGCCTCGCTGGGCTAAGACGCAGGTCGCACCACAGCAAACCCTCGCCTTGACCGGCGGGGGTTTTTCCTTGGGCGCAATTCGCCGCTCCCATGTCGAATTTCCGATTTCCTTCCCCTTGCTCTGCGGGTAGCGTCCCGCCAAAGCATACCGACAGGAGACCGAGACATGAGCCAGTTCGAAAAAAAGCTTGCCGAAATGGGTGTGACCCTGCCCGAGGCCCCCGCCCCCGCCGCCAATTATGTGCCCTATGTTCAGGCCGGCGACATGCTCTTTGTCTCAGGCCAGATCGCCAAGGAGGGCGACACGCTCTTGACCGGCAAGCTGGGCGATGATCTCGACGTGGCCGCCGGGGCAGCCGCAGCGCGCGCCTGCGCGATTGCCCTTCTGGCGCAGGTCAAGGCCGCTTGTGGCGGCGACCTCGACCGGCTGGTGCGGGTCGTGAAACTGACCGGGTTCGTCAACTCCACCGCCGATTTCACCCAGCAACCTGCCGTGATCAACGGGGCTTCGGATTTCATTGGCGAGGCGTTGGGTGAGGCAGGCAAACACGCCCGCGCCGCCGTCTCCGCGCCCTCTCTGCCCTTTGGCGTGGCGGTGGAAATCGACGGGGTGTTCCAGATCAAATGAGCACCCTGCCCGACGGTTTCCGCCGTATCCCGCTTGCCCATCGGGGCCTGCATGACGTGACCGCAGGCCGCCCCGAGAATTCGCGCGCAGGCATCGCGGCGGCCATCGCAGCAGGCTACGGGATCGAGATCGACCTGCAACTCAGCCGCGACAACCGGGCGATGGTGTTTCACGATTATGACCTTGGCCGCCTCACCCCGAAAAAGGGCGCGGTGCGGCAACGCGACGCCGCGGACCTCGCGCAGATCCCGCTCTTGGGCGGAGAAGAGGGGATACCCGATCTGCCCCAGATCCTCAGCCTTGTGGCAGGCCGCGTGCCGCTCTTGATCGAACTCAAGGATCAGCAGGGCCAGATGGGCGCAAGCTGTGGCACGCTCGAGGCGGCAACCGCCGCCGCCCTTGCGGGCTATGCGGGCCCGGTGGCGGTCATGTCCTTCAACCCGGATATGGTGGCGCAGATCGCCGAACGCGCGCCCGCCACGCCGCGCGGCATCGTCACCTGCGCCTACACACCCGAGGATTGGCCGCTCTTGCGCGCCGAGACCCGCGCGCGCCTGCGCGACATTCCCGATTATGACGCGACAGGTGCCTGTTTTGTCAGCCATGACATCGACGATCTGAACGCCCCCCGCCTTGACGCCCTGCGCGCCCAAGGGGCCGCGATCCTGTGCTGGACCGTGCGCAGCGAGCAGGCCGAGGCCGAGGCCCGCAAGCGCGCCGACAACATCACCTTCGAGGGGTATTTGCCCGACCACCCGGCTTGATCCGCGCGCCGCGTGACCCAACTACACCGCTGGGGCAAAAGGGACCGTCAGGGCAGATGACGCAAGAGCAGATCACCATCACCCTGCATGACCGCCTGACCGACATCGGGCAGGCCGATTGGGATGCCTGCGCCTGCCCCGAGACTGCGACGGGCCGCCCCAACGACCCCTTCACCACCTACCGTTTTCTCAAGGCGCTGGAGGACAGCCGCTCAATCGGCGCAGGCAGCGGTTGGCAACCGCATTACCTGAGCGCCGAACAGGAGGGCCAGATCATCGCCGTGGCCCCGCTCTACCTCAAATCCCATTCCCAAGGCGAATACATATTCGATCACAACTGGGCGCAGGCCTATGAGCGGGCGGGCGGGCGCTATTACCCGAAATTCCAGATTGCCGTGCCCTTTACGCCCGCCACAGGCCGCCGCCTGCTGACTCGTCCGGGGTTTGAGGCCACGGGCCGCGCCGCACTCATCGAGGGCGCGCGCGATGTGGCGCGGCGCAACGGCCTGTCATCGCTGCACATCACCTTTTGCACCGAGGCAGAGGCCGAGGCAGGCGCCGACCTTGGTCTCATGTCCCGGCGCACCCAGCAATATCACTGGGTCAATCGCGGCTATGCCGATTTTGACGCCTTTCTCGGCGATCTGTCGTCACGCAAGCGCAAGGCGATCCGCAAGGAACGCGCCCGCGCAGCGGATTTCGGCGGCGAGATTGTCGCCCTCACCGGCGATCAGATCCAGCCCGAACATTGGGATGCGGTCTGGACCTTTTATCAGGACACCGGCGCGCGCAAATGGGGCACACCCTATCTCACCCGCGCCTTTTTCACCCACGCGCATGACACCCTGCGCGATGACATCCTCCTCATCCTCGCGCTGCGGGAGGGGCGGCCCGTGGCGGGGGCCATGAACCTGATCGGCGCATCGGCGCTTTATGGCCGGTATTGGGGCTGTATCGAGGATCACCCCTGCCTGCATTTCGAACTCTGCTATTACCGGGCGATCGAGTTTGCCATTGCCCAAGGGTTGCAAAGGGTAGAGGCTGGCGCGCAGGGCGAACACAAGCTGGCGCGCGGCTACCTGCCGGTGGCCACACATTCGCTGCACTGGCTGCGCGATCCGGGCTTCGCCGAGGCGGTGGCGCAGTATCTCAAGGCCGAACGCGCCGCCGTTGACGAGGATATCGAGATCCTCACCGGCTATGGGCCGTTTCGCAGGACGACACAGGAGGATCACGAATGACCGAAAAACTCAGCGACACCGCCCGCAAGACCACGCTGGAACCTTTGCTGGAGAACGGCTGGGCCATGGTCGAGGGGCGCGATGCCATCACCAAGACCTATAAATTCGCCGATTTTCCCGAGGCCATGGGCTTCATGACCCGCGCCGCGATCTGGGCCGAAAAATGGAACCACCACCCGGAATGGTGCAACGTCTATTCCAGGGTCGAGGTCACGCTGACCACCCATGATGTTGACGGGCTGAGCAGCCTTGACGTGAAGCTCGCGCGCAAATTCGACGGGTTGGCGGGCTGAAACCCGCAAGCAAACCCTCCCGGCAGAGGGCCGGGGCGCGCGTGGAATGGCCCACGCTCGGGCTCTTGGCGCTTTGCTATGCGACTTGGGTTTTCGGGACCACGACGGCGTCAACGCTCTGGCTGCCCCTCGGCATCCTGCTCACCGCCCTTGCCATCGCGCTGCATTCCTCGCTCTGTCACGAGGCGCTGCATGGCCATCCCTCCCGCTCCCGGCGCCTCAATGAAACGCTGATCTTTCCCTGCCTCTGTCTTGTGATCCCCTACGGGCGCTTCCGCGACACCCATCTCGCGCATCACCGCGACGAATTTCTCACCGACCCCTATGATGACCCCGAGACGAATTACCTCGATCCCACGGTCTGGGCGGGCCTGCCCCTCTGGCTGCGGACGGTCCTGCGAATCAACAATACACTGGCCGGGCGGATGCTGATCGGGCCACTGGTGGCGCAGCTCTCCTTTATGCGCGCCGACTGGCAGGCCATCAAGGCAGGCGACCGCACCGTGCGCAATGCCTGGCTCTGGCACATCCCGGCGGTGGCACTTGTGCTTGTCTGGCTCTGGTTTGCGCCAATGCCGGTCTGGGCCTATCTGCTGGCGGTCTGGATCGGGCTGGCGGTGCTGAAAATCCGCACCTTTCTGGAACACCGCGCCCACGAGCGCGCCAGCGGCCGCACCGTGGTGATCGAGGATCGCGGCCCGCTTGCGTGGCTCTTTCTCAACAACAACCTGCATGTGGTGCATCACATGCACCCCGAAGTGCCATGGTATCGCCTGCCCGCCCTCTATGCGGCGCGGCGCGACCATTACCTGCGGCGCAACGATGGCTATGTCTATCGCTCCTACGCCCAGATCTTCCGCAGCCATTTCTGGCGGGCCAAGGACCCGGTGCCGCACCCGCTTTGGCCGAGGCGGTAGAGGAGGTGTAGCGCGACAATTTTGGTGAGATCAGCGCGACAATCAGGATGATAATCCTT
>JBLRXE010000253.1:0-4372 GCA_047920895.1 Roseovarius sp. | reverse complement strand
GCCGCCTCTGGCGCGCGGGCATGGAGGATCTCGATCTCGCGCTCGAATGTCGGGTAATCCACCCAGTGATTGAGACATCGCCGCTTGAGCGCATCATGCACCTCGCGGGTGCGGTTCGAGGTCAGGATCACAATCGGCGGCTCGGGCGCATGGATCGTGCCCAGTTCCGGGATCGTCACCTGAAAATCGCTGAGCGCCTCCAATAGAAACGCCTCGAACGGCTCGTCCGTGCGGTCGATCTCGTCAATCAGCAACACCGGCGCGCCCCCCGCCTGCGGGCGCATCGCCTGCAACAGCGGCCGCTCGATCAGGAACTCCTCGGTAAAGAGCTCATCCTTGAGATGGCCGCGGTCCACCCCCCCCGAGGCCTCTGCGGCGCGAATGGCAATCATCTGCCCGGTGAAATTCCACTCGTAAACGGCACTCGCGGCATCCAGCCCTTCATAGCATTGCAACCGAATGAGCCGTCGCCCCAGCGCCCGTGCCAGGGCCTTGGCGATTTCGGTCTTGCCCGTGCCCGCCTCCCCTTCCAGAAAGAGCGGACGCCCCAGCGTCAAGGCGAGATAGGTCACGGTGCCAAGCGCCCGACCGCAAACATAATCCTGCTCGGCCAGAATGCGCTGAACCGCGTCGATGGATGTAGGGTTTTGCACGCTAAAGCCTCCGCATTTCTCCGCCTGCACCAGAACTGCATCTCAGCCCCCCGTAGGTCAAGAGCGACCCGCGCCCCCATTCGTGGGGCCTCCCCCGAAAGCCCATGGTTTCTCCAAAGTTTTGCCTGATTTCATCGGCACATTATGTCACAACAGGCCCGCAGCCGAACGGCGCCGATACCACCGAGGATTTGAGCAACCATGCAGGACAATGCCGATATCTTTGACGCCGACCTCTCCGGTCTGGATTGGCCTGCATGGTGTGAGCGCGCCAATGACCTGGCGGGCGACGATGGCTATGCCGAACGTCTGGGCGACAGACACGCCGCCGTCCTGATCGAGCGCAAACCCACGCTTCTGGTCACTTTCGAAGCCTTTCACCGCCTGCCCACGCTCTCACCGCAGGCGCAGCCGCTGGGCTGGGCGCTGACCAAGGCGCTGGGCTGGTCGCATCTCTGCCTCATCAGCGAGCGCGACACATGGTTTCGCGACAAACGCGTCTATGGCTATTTCGACCGGCTGATCGACGACGGATTCTTCGATGATTTCGAACAGGTGATCTTTTACGGCGCAGGCCCCTGCGGCTATGCGGCGGCGGCTTTCTCGGTCGCGGCCCCCGGCGCAAAGGTGGTGATGCTCAGCCCGCAAGCCTCGCTTGATCCGCGCGTCGCCGAATGGGACGACCGATTCCTGCGGATGCGGCGGGTGTCGTTCAACGACCGCTACGGTTATGCCCCCGACATGCTCGATGCCGCCGCCTCGGCGGTGCTCCTCTACGATCCTGAGGTCGAGCTGGACGCGATGCACGCCGCCCTCTTCACCCGCCCCAATGTGATGAAATTCCGCACCCGCTATCTCGGCTATCAGATCGAGCCGGCGCTCTTGCGCATGGGCGTGCTCTTTCGCCTGCTCGCCCAATTCAGCGCCAACCGCCTCACCCGGCGCGGCCTCGCACAGCTCTATCGCAAACGGCGCGAGGATACGCCCTATCTCGCCAGCGTGTTGCAACGCCTGATGGCCGAGGATCGCGACCGCCTGACCATCCTGCATTGCCGCAACGCCATTGCGCGCGGCGTGGGCGGCCCCCGGTTCCGTCGCGCGCTGAAACATGTGCAGACCAAGGGGCAAGAGCAAGAGACAGCGCAGGACTAGCACCCTCTGGCCTTGGGCGGCGTGATTGTGTATGCGCAGGCGCATGAACATGAACGATACCCTGACCCTCCGCCGCCCCGACGACTGGCACCTGCATCTGCGCGATGGCGCCATGCTGCGCGCTGTCCTGCCTGAAACCACCCGGCATTTCGCCCGCGCCATCGTGATGCCAAATCTGGCGCCGCCGGTGGTCACAGGACGCGATGCCGCCGCCTACCGGGCGCGGATCATGGCCGCCCTGCCTGAAGGCGCGGAATTCACCCCGCTCATGACTCTCTATCTGACCGAAGAAACCGACCCCGCGGATGTGGCCGCCGCCCATGCCAGCGGGCTCATTACGGCGGTCAAGCTCTACCCCGCCGGGGCCACTACCAATTCCGCCTCGGGTGTGCGCGATTTCGACAAGGTGCGCGGCGTGCTCGAAAAGATGGCTGAAATCGGCTTGCCGCTTTGCGTGCATGGCGAGGTGACGGACCCCACGGTTGACATCTTCGACCGCGAGGCGGTCTTTATCGACCGCGTGCTCGACCCCGTGCGCCGCGCAACCCCCGGCCTGCGCGTGGTGATGGAACATATCACCACCGCCAATGGCGTGGACTATGTGCGCGCCCATGACCGCGATCTGGCGGCCACGATCACCACGCATCACCTCGTGATCAACCGCAACCATATCCTCGTGGGCGGGATCAAGCCGCATTATTATTGCCTCCCCGTGGCCAAGCGCGAAGAGCATCGCCTGGCCCTGCGCGCTGCTGCCACTTCGGGCGATGCGCGGTTCTTCTTGGGCACCGACAGCGCGCCGCATATCGACCCGCTCAAGGAAAACGCCTGCGGCTGCGCGGGATGCTTCACCGCGACCAACACCCTGTCGATTCTCGCCCATGTGTTCGAGCAAGAAGCCGCGCTTGCCCGGCTCGAGGCGTTCACATCGCTCAACGGTCCCGCCTTTTATGGCCTGCCCGCCAATGAGACCAAGCTGACCCTGACCAAGGGCGATGCCGTGTCCTATCCTGCCAAGATCGACACCGGCGATGGGCCCGTCACCGTCTTTGAGCCCGGCTTCGCGCTGCATTGGCGCGTGACCTGAGCTTCACTGTTCCCGAAATACTCCCGCCGGAGGCCCAAAAATCTTCAGCACACCGCCAACCCAAGGACCAAGCCATGATCCCCGCCACCTACCCACCCAAGGATGAAATCGCCCGCCTCACCGCCCGTATGCTGCTGGAAATCGGCGCGGTGCATTTCAACGCCGAGACGCCCTTCACGCTGGCCTCCGGCCTGCCGTCGCCTACCTATATCGACTGCCGCAAGCTGATCAGCTACCCGCGCATCCGCTCGACGCTGATGGATTTTCTCACCATCACCGTGCTGCGCGACGCAGGCTTCGAGGCGTTCGACAATATCGCGGGCGGCGAGACAGCGGGCATTCCCTTTGCGGCGCTGGTGGCCGAACGCATGGCCCTGCCGATGACCTATGTCCGAAAGAAACCCAAGGGCTACGGTCGCAACGCCCGCATCGAAGGGGCCATGACCGAGGGGCAGCGCGTGCTTCTGGTCGAGGATCTGACCACCGATGGCGGCTCGAAACTCAGCTTCGTGGATGCCATCCGCGAGACAGGTGCCACCTGCGGGCACACGGCGGTGATCTTCTACTACGGCATCTTCCCCGAGACCGAGAAAACCCTTGGCGATCACGGCGTGGCGCTGCATCACCTTTGCACCTGGTGGAACGTTCTGGCCGAGGCCCGCGCGCAGGCGATTTTCGATGCCGCAACCCTGAACGCGGTCGAGGAATTCTTGCGCGATCCGCGCAAGTGGCAGGCAACACACAAGAAATGAACCTGTCCTCAGGGGCTGTGGATAATCCACCTCTCGAATCGCAAAGCGACTCCAGATGTGGTAGGCTCTAGAAATCAGAACACAGGATAGGGGCGGTTCTCTGAGGGCCTGTGCCTATCCACCGGCTTATCCCGCCAAACGTCCACAGGTTTATACAAGTGGCGCAGAGGCGGCGCTTGGCCTAAAACACGCGAAACAAGAATACCGACGCGATACCGACAAAAAACCGACAAACGGGGACAGCAGGCATGAACGAGATCACCGCTTTCAATCCGACAGGGGCAGAGGTTCAATCCGCCGAAAGCGTGCCACATTCCATCGAGGCCGAACAGCAACTACTAGGGGCGATCCTGACCAATAACGATGTCTATGACCGGATCGCCGCCATCATCGGCCCACAGCATTTCTACGACCCCGTCCATGCCCGCATCTTTGAAACCGCCGCCGCCCGCATCGCCAAGAACAACCTCGCCTCGCCCGTGACCTTGCGTGCATTTCTGGAAAATGATGAGGGATTAAAAGAACTTGGCGGGCCCGCCTATCTGGCCAAACTGGCCGGTGCCGCAATCTCGACCTTCGCGGTGCGCGACTATGCGCAGATGATCTATGATCTGGCGATCCGCCGCGCGCTGATCTCTCTGGGCCATGACATCGCGGGCAAGGCTGCCCGCGTGAATGTCGACAGTGAGCCCAAGGATCAGATCGTCGAGGCCGAGCAAAAACTCTAC
>JBLRXE010000252.1:0-4386 GCA_047920895.1 Roseovarius sp. | reverse complement strand
ACCCGCACCAAGACCGTGACCGCCCGCTGGCCCTCCGGCATCAAGGAAGGCGGCGAATTCAACTTCAAGGCGATGGACTGATCCCTGACCCGAAGGGATCAACTGCAAGGCCCCGGCTGGACCGGCCGGGGCCATTCCTGATGACAATCCCGTGAGGTCGTCCGGGTCTCTGCACGCGCACCCCTTCGCTTTTGCACGCTTTGCCCCTATATCGGGTGCAGCAGCTACTGCAAAGAGGATGACGTCCCGTGAAATCGAGCCTTCTGACCCGTCGCCACGCCATCGCAACCGGCCTCGCCGCGCTCGCGGCACCCGGAATCGTGCACGCCCAAACCGCGCCCGGTGCCACCAACCGCCGCAATGCCTCGGCCTTTGTCACCCGCGACTGGCGCGACCATTTCGACAACTTGGGCAAAGGTGCCATCCTGGCCGACATCGACAGCCGCGCGCTGCATTACTGGGGCCCGGACGGCGTGACCTATGCGCTCTACCCCTCGTCGGTTCCCCTGACCGAAGAACTCACGCGCCGGGGCTATACCGAAGTTGTGCGCAAGCGTGTCGGCCCGGACTGGACCCCGACCGAGAACATGCGCAGACGCGACCCCTCGCTGCCTGCCTATATGCCGCCCGGCCCCGGCAACCCGCTGGGCACCCATGCGCTCTATCTCAGCTGGCCGGCCTATCTGGTGCACGGCACCCACGACACCCGCAAGATCGGGCGGCAATCCTCCTCGGGCTGCATCGGCCTCTACAACCAGCATATCGAAGAGCTTTTCGCCAAGGTCTCCGTCGGCACACAGGTTCTGCTGCTCTGACCGCGGGCCGGGGGCCGTGGCGCGATGCCGACAGCGGCCCCCACCCTGCGCGAACCACCCACCAATGTAGGGTTACACCTTAGTTTACAGTGATGCCAAAAGACCAAAACTGAGGCCAGAACAACCCGGACCCGCCGGGACCGGCTACGGCGGCCACTTCCGCGCCGTGCAGGGGTGTCGGTATGTCGAGTGAGGGGGGTATTTAACGGGGTGTTGAATAGCCCTTTGAACCTGTGCGAGGCGGGCTCTCGTTAAAACTGCGTTACCGTAAACTAGAGTGTAATTTACAGCAAACTAAGTTGTCACACTACACCCCATTCCCCCTTTGCAATAGTTCTGAAACAGTTGTTAATTAAACAGCCGTTCATTTCAACGCAGAGGAGCCGCCGATGGATTTCGCCCTTACCGAGGAACAGACCGCCATTTTCGACATGGCCCATGCCTTTGGACAAGACCGCATCGCACCCCATGCCCGCGACTGGGAACGGGCCGGCACCATCCCCAAGGACCTCTGGCCGGAAATCGCGGCGCTTGGCTTTGGCGGGCTCTATGTGAGCGAAGAGGCGGGCGGCTCTGGCCTCACCCGCCTTGATGCCACGCTGGTGTTCGAGGCGCTCTCGATGGCCTGCCCCTCGGTCGCGGCGTTCCTGTCGATCCACAACATGTGCGCCAAGATGATCGACAAATTCGCCAGCCCGGACATGAAAGCGCAGGTGCTGCCCCGCGCCCTGACCATGGAAACGGTGCTGTCCTATTGCCTGACAGAGCCGGGGTCCGGCTCGGACGCCGCCGCCCTCAAGACCCGCGCCGAGCGCACCAATGAGGGCTATACCCTCAACGGCACCAAGGCCTTTATCTCGGGCGGCGGCTATTCCGACGCCTATGTCGTCATGGTCCGCACCGGCGGCGATGGCCCCAAGGGCATCTCGACCGTCTATGTCGAGGATGGCACGCCGGGCCTCAGCTATGGCGGACTCGAGGATAAAATGGGCTGGCGCAGCCAACCGACCCGGCAGGTGCAGTTTGATAATTGCAACATTTCTGCTGACAATCTTGTGGGTGAAGAGGGCAAAGGTTTCACTTATGCGATGAATGGCCTTGACGGTGGCCGCCTCAACATCGCCGCCTGTTCACTTGGCGCGGCGCAGCAGGGCCTCACCCAAACCCTCGCCTATATGGCCGAGCGCCGCGCCTTCGGCAAACCGATCGACCAGTTTCAGGCGCTGCAATTCCGCCTCGCCGACATGGAAATCGAGCTTCAGGCCGCCCGCACCTTTCTCCGTCAGGCGGCATGGAAGCTCGACAATGACGCGCCCGATGCCACCAAATTCTGCGCCATGGCCAAGAAATTCGTGACTGAAACCGGCAGTCGCGTGGTCAACCAATGCCTGCAACTGCATGGCGGCTACGGCTATCTGGCCGATTACGGGATCGAAAAACTGGTCCGTGACCTGCGCGTGCATGAAATCCTCGAGGGCACCAACGAAATCATGCGCCTGATCGTGGCGCGGCAGATGCTGGCGGGCCAATGACCGCAGACATCCACATCCGCAAAGAGGGGCGCGCCGGGCGTATCACCCTCACCCGCCCCAAGGCGCTCAATGCGCTCAGCTACGAGATGGCCACGGCCATCGAGGCGGCGCTCGACGACTGGCGCGTTGATGACGAGGTGGCCCTCGTCCTGATCGACGCGACAGGCGACAAGGCGTTTTGCGCCGGCGGCGACATTCAGCAACTCTACGACAGCGGTCGCGCCGGCGATTTCGCCTTTGGCCGCCGCTTCTGGGCCGATGAATACCGCCTCAATGCCAAGATCGCCGGCTATCCCAAACCCTATGTCGCCCTGATGCAGGGGTTCGTCATGGGGGGCGGCGTGGGCATTTCCTGTCACGGGTCGCACCGCGTCACCTGCGAGAGCACGCAAATCGCCATGCCCGAATGCGGCATCGGCCTTGTCCCGGATGTGGGCGGCTCGCTGATCCTTGCGCGCGCCCCCGGACGCTTGGGCGAATACCTTGGCACCACGGGCACGCGCATGGGGCCGGATGATGCGATTCATGCCGGTTTTGCAGATACTTACACCCCAAGACTCAAGTGGGCTACCCTCACCGCCGCCCTGATCGAGACCGGCGACCCCAGTACCATTGCCGCCCATGCCGAGACACCGCCGCCCGGTGCCTTGCGCGCGCTCAGCCCCCAGATCGACCACCATTTCAGCGGCGAGACCCTGCGTGACATCGCCAATTCCCTGCGCGCCGAGGACAGTGATTTCGCCCGCGACACCTTGAAAATACTCAGCCGCAATTCCCCCCTCTCGATGGCCTGCGCGGTCGAGATGATCCACCGGTTGCGCGGTCCCGCCGCCGGGATCGGGCGCGCCCTTGGCCTTGAATACCGTTTCACCTATCGTGCCATGGAACAGGGCGATTTTCTCGAAGGCATCCGCGCCGCGATCATCGACAAGGACAGAAAACCACACTGGAAACATGGGCTTGACAGCCTGCCAGACATTGCCGTCGCGCAGATGCTGCACCCCTTGGGCAAGAACGCCCTGACGCTGGAGGAGACAAGGACATGAAAATCGGGTTTATCGGGCTGGGCAATATGGGGGCGCCGATGGCGGCCAATCTGGCCCGCGCTGGCCATGACGTCACCGGTTTTGACATGGCAGCGGTGCAGATCGACGGCGTGACCATGGCCGCCAGCGCCGCAGAGGCCGCGCACGGCGCCGCCGTGGTTATCACCATGCTGCCCAACGGGTCCATCCTGCGCAAGGTCGCAGCCGACGTGATCCCGGCCATGGCCCCCGGCGCGGTGCTGCTCGACTGCTCCACCGTCGATGTCGCCAGCGCCCGCGATGTGGCCGCTCAGGCGCAGGCGGCGGGCCTCTCCGCGCTCGATGCGCCGGTGTCGGGCGGCGTCGGCGGGGCCACCGCAGGCACGCTCACCTTCATGGTGGGCGGCGATGAGGCGGGCTTTAACGTCGCCCGCGAACTCTTTGACATCATGGGGCAAAAGGCGGTGCATTGCGGCCCCTCCGGCAATGGTCAGGCGGCCAAGATCTGCAACAACATGATCCTCGGCGTCACCATGATCGCCACCTGCGAAGCCTTTGCGCTGGCCGATAAACTCGGCCTCGACCGGCAGGCGATGTTCGATGTGGTCTCGACCTCTTCGGGCTATAGCTGGTCGATGAACGCCTATTGCCCGGCCCCCGGCGTGGGTCCGAAATCCCCCGCCGACAACGATTACAAACCGGGATTTGCCGCCGATCTCATGCTCAAGGACCTGCGCCTCTCGCAACAGGCCGCAGAGGCGGCGGATGCCGACACGCCGATGGGTCGCGCCGCCTGTGATCTCTACGCGCAATTCGTGGAATCCGAGGATGGCGCGGGCCGCGATTTCTCGGCCATGCTGCCCCGGTTCGAGAAACGCGGGCGCGGCTGATGGCATGGGTGGCGCGCGCCCCCGGCCTGCCGCCGCTCGACCCCGAGGCGGTCGCCCTGCTCGACCGCCTGACGCCGATGGCCGCCCCGGCGGGCACCGTGCTCTTTCACCCCGGCGATACGGT
>JBLRXE010000251.1:0-4399 GCA_047920895.1 Roseovarius sp. | reverse complement strand
TGGCGTGGCCCACGTCCAGCAACTTGCGCGAATTGTCGTTCCAGAGCGCCTTGGTGATCTCATAGATCAGCTCGGCATCCTCATCGGCAGAGGTGAACCACTGGGCGCCCACCGAGACGGTTTCTGTCGCAGCGACCCCTTCGTAGATGCCTTCGGGAATCGCACTTTGCGAGAAGAAGTTGTATTTATCGGTCAGCACCGCCGCGCCTTCGCCCGTGATGGGCACAAGTTTGATCTTGGCCGCAGAGGCCAGTTCCACCAGCGACCCCGCCGGATAGCCCGCGACCACAAAGAAGGCGTCGATCTTGCCGTTGCGCAGCGCCTCCGAGGCGGCATTGCCCTTGAGCGCCTCGGCGGTCACGTCGTCAACCGAAAGGCCGTTGGCCTCGAGGATGAGACCGGCATCGACATAGGTGCCCGAGCCCGGCTCGTCGAGCGAGACGCGCTTGCCGGCCAGATCCTTGACGCTCTCTATGCCGCTGTCGGCGAGGGTGACAAGGTGGATATGCTCGTCAAAGAGGGCCGCGATGGTGCGCAGTTTCTCGGCGGGGGGCTGGCCCTCCATCGTCCCGGTGCCGGTATAGGCCCAATAGGCCACGTCTGACTGGGCAAAGCCCGAATTGCGCAAGCCGGACATGATCGCGTTGACGTTGTCCACTGATCCGCGTGACGACACCGCAGAGGCGATGAGGCCCTCGACACCGCAGCTTCCGCCCTCTTCGCAGGGGCGCGATCCGGGTGGTTTGGAGATGGCATTGGCGATCACCCCGCCCACCGGGTAATAGGTAAACGCGGTGCCTCCGGTGCCGATGGTAAAGAACTTGAGCTCCTGCGCAACGCTGCCCGTGGCCAATCCGACCACCAGGGCCGCCCCTATGAAAAGGCTGCGCGCTCCCCTGAGAACCTGTTGCATGACTGTCTCCCTGTGTTGGTGGGGCATCATTTTGCGAGTGCCCCGCTTTTGATCCAGCATCCGCGTGGAATACCTGCGGTGACGCTATGCAAACCGATCCGCCGTGGCAAGGGCGCTGCGGATCGGTTTGTCGGCGGGGGCTCAGGCGGAGGCCACTGCCCGCGCCTTTTGCGCATTGCTCCAGAGGATTCCCAAAACGACGGTCGAGCCGATGGCAATGACCATCACGTCATGTGCGACCAGCATCAGCCCGGCGATGCTGAGCACCCATTTCTGCCAGCGGGCGATGCTGGTTTTGAAAAATCCGATATAGGCGACCGAAAGGGCGATGATCGAGAGCACGCCCGAGGACAGCGCCAGCGAGAAATCCCAGACGGTGAAGTCGATGAAGAGCAGCGAGGGCGCGTAGATGAACATCATCGGCACCAGAGCCTTGCCCATCGAGAGGCGAAAGGCGGTCATGCCGGTGCGCATCGGGTCCGATCCGGCGATGCCCGCACCGGCGTAGGCGGCCAGCGCCACCGGAGGCGTGATGTCCGCCAGAACGCCATAGTAAAAGACAAAGAAATGCGTGGCGAGCAGGGGGACGCCCAGTTGTTGCAGGGCCGGGGCCGCGATGGCCGCGAGGATGATATAGGTCGGCGTTGTGGGGATGCCCGCGCCCATGATGATGCAGGCGACCGCCACAAAGATCAGTGCAAAGAACAGCGTCGCGCCGTTTTCCGACAAAAAGCCCAGCGGATCGAGCAGGGTCACCGCTGTGCCCATCCATGCCGCCGCATCCAGCACCGCGCCTGAGAATTTGAACCCCATGCCGGTGAGCGTCGTCACGCCCAGGATGAATCCCACACAGGCACAGGCGGCGGTGATGGCGATGGACTGCTGCGCGCCGCTTTCGAGCGACTCTTTCAGTTTGCGCGGGGTGAGCGCGCTGCTGGCGTCCATGCGTTTGCCGAGGCCCACGGTTTGCAGGATCAGCGGGATGAACGAACACCCGATGGTCAGGATGATGCCCCAGAAGGCGGCAAGGAAGGGGGTGAACTTCATCAAAAGCAGCGTGACCATTGTCACCAGCGGGATGAAGAGGTGCCAGGAACGCACCAGCACATCCAGAAATTGCGGAAGCTTGTCGCGCTCGATGCCGGCGAGGTTCAGGCGCTTGGCCTCGAGATGCACCATGAAGAGGGTTGAGAGGTAGTGAAAGCTGGCGGGAATGATGGCGATCAGGATCAACTCATTGTAGGGCACGCCCAGCATTTCCGTCATAACAAAGGCCGCAGCCCCCATGATTGGCGGCGTGACCTGCCCGCCGCAACTGGCCGAGGCCTCGGTCGCGGCGGCGAATTGCGGGGAAAACCCCTTGGATTTCATCATCGGGATGGTAAATGCGCCGGTCGTGACGGTGTTGGCGATGGGCGATCCCGAAATCATGCCGAAAAACCCCGAAGACACCACCGCCACCTTGGCCGGGCCGCCCGAATAGCGCCCCGCCACGATCGAGGCCAGGTCGATGAAAAGCTGCCCCAGCCCCGATTTCTGCGCCAGCACGCCGAACAGCACGAAATGAAAGACAAAGGTCGCGACCACGCCGATGGCGATGCCGTATATCCCTTCGGTGCCGAGATAGAGGTGGTTGACCAGACGGATGATGTTATAGCCGCGATGCGCCAGATCCCCCGGCAGATAGGGGCCAAAGACCGCATAGAGCAGGGCCAGCGTGCCGATGACGGGCAAAACCTCGCCCATGGTGCGGCGGGCGGCCTCAAGCACGATGATGATCGCGAACAGCCCCAGGATATAGTCAAGCGGCTGCGGAAAGCCGACGTTCTTGATGAAGATCGTGTCAAAAAAAACGATGAGATAGAGCGACGTGGCACAGCCGATGATGGCCAGCGGCCAATCCACGATTGAGAGGCGGTCGCCATGCCCGCCCAGCCGGTCGATGGGTAGGGCCGTGAGACCCAGCAACAGGCTCAGACCGATTAGCCCCCAGCGGGCGGCCTCGGGGATCTGGCCCGAGAGGGCATTGGCCAATTGCAGGCCGAGAAAGATATAAAACGCGGCAAAGCCCAGACCGAACCCCCAGGCGCGCAGGGGCCGTTCGGCGCGCATCCGCGGAAAGAGCAAAAACACCAGTGGCATGATAAAGCTCATATGCACCGAGCGGTGCATCACCTCGTTCAAGAGGCCAAAGCCGGAGGTGTAGATATGGAAAAGGCTGATCACGATACAGGCCAGCGAAGCCACCTGCCCGGTGATCCCGCCGAGACGGCGAAAATTGGTCTCGTTGTCATATTTGCGAACCAGCGCGTCCATTTCTGCTTGCGAGAGGCCGGTATCGGGTGCGGGATGTGCCATGGTCAGGTTTCCTTGCAGTCGGGCGACAGGAGTTCGAGCGGGGTGGCGGGCCACCGGGTCAGGTCAATCACCTGGCCGCCCACGATCAGGCGGTTTTCGTGGTCGGGGGCGCTGCGCAGGATCAACCTGGGCACGGGGCGATGCAGCGGCAGGACCATGGTCCCGTCGGCCTGTGTCGGCGCATGGCCGGTATGGGCCATGCCGGGACCATGCGCGACATAGCGTTCCTCGGTCTGCACGATTCCGCCATCCGGTTCGATGATGTAATCGGCCTCGACCCGGGTCAGGCTGACGGAGTGCCGCCATGTCAGGGTAAAGGCGTGTGCGGGCAGGTCAATCCGGGTGCGCCCGTCGCGCAGCCCGACCACCACCAGCCTGCCCTCGGAACAGGTGCGGGGGGCTGGTGCGCCCCCCGCACAGGTCATGATCGCGGCCAGCGCGATCAGCGCGCGCCAGCCGGTTTGTGTCACTTGATCAGGCCTTGCTCGCGATAGTAGCGTTCCGCCCCCGGATGCAGCGGGATCGAGACCGATTCCAGCGCCGTTGCCAGCGAGATCTGCCCGCCCATCACATGCACCTGCGCCAGTGTCTCGGTGTTCTCATAGAGCGCCTTGACCATGGCATAGGCAATATCATCGTCAAGATCGGCATGGGTCGCCCAGATCGCGCGCACGGCGAGGGTTTCGACATCCGCGTCAATGCCGCGATAGGTGCCTGCGGGCAGGATCGCGCTGGCGTAATAGGGTTGCACCTCTTGCAGCTTGGCAATTGACGGGCCGGTCAGCGGCACGATGGTGATGTCATGGCCGTTGGCCAGTTCGGTGATCGACGAGGTCGGCGTGCCCGCGGTGATCAGCGATGCGTCAAGATTGCCATCCTTGATCTTGTCCGCCGACTGGGCAAAGGACGAAAAATCCTCGGACACCGATTCGCGCGTCATGTCATGCGCGGCCAGCAGATCGCCCAAAAGCTGCCATTGGCCAGAGCCGGGCGAGCCGGACGACACCGACTTGCCGGCAAGATCAGCAAAGCTGGTGATATTCGACTGTTTGCGCGCCACAAGCTGCACGGTCTCAGGATAGAGCGAGCCCAGAGCGCGCAGATTGCCAGAGGCGTTGCCTTCGAACT
>JBLRXE010000250.1:0-4403 GCA_047920895.1 Roseovarius sp. | reverse complement strand
GTCTATACCGATCTTGTATCGGCCGAGATGATAAAATACGCGGCCAATGCCTTTCTCGCGACCAAGATCAGCTTCATCAACGAAATCGCCGCCCTGTGCGAACGCGTGGGTGCTGATGTAAAGTCGGTTGCGAAAGGCATGGGGCTGGACGGGCGCATCGGCAACAAGTTCCTTCATGCAGGACCCGGCTATGGCGGATCATGCTTTCCCAAAGATACCAGCGCGCTGGCCCGGATCGGGCAGGAACATGGCGTCCCCCAACGGATTACCGAGACGGTGATAGTGGTCAATGACCTCACCAAACGGCGGATGATCGACAAGGTGATGGAGCTGTGTGGCGGATCTGTGAATGGCAAGACAATCGCAGTTCTGGGCGTGACCTTCAAACCCGAGACGGACGATATGCGGGATGCGCCCGCGCTGACGGTTGTGCCCGCACTGGTCGGTGGCGGGGCAATAATACGCGTGGTTGACCCGCATGGCCGCAAGGAAGGCGGGGCTCTCTTGCCGGGCGTGTCGTGGGAAAACAATCCGTATACCGCCACTGACGGCGCCGATTGCCTGCTGATCCTGACCGAATGGAACGAGTTCCGCGCACTGGACCTGCAGCGCTTGGCCGCGTCCATGACGACAGCACGCATGGCAGACCTGCGCAATATCTATAATCGCGAAGACGCGCTGGCCGCGGGTTTTGTGCAATATGAATGCGTTGGCCGCGCAAGCGGTGCGGCGCAGGCGTATGTGTCCGGAGACGCCGCAGAATGACGCGCGTTTTAATCACGGGTACCGCTGGATTTATCGGATTTCATCTTGCTAAATTGCTGCTCGCCGAAGGGCTGGTTGTGCATGGCTATGATGGGATGACGGATTATTATGATGTCGCTCTCAAGCAGCGCAGGCATCAGATATTGCTTCAAAGCCCGAATTTTGCCGCGACCGAGGGGATGCTGGAGAGCCAAGCGCTCTTTGATCGTGTGGTGGATGACTTTGCGCCCGATGTCATCGTCCATCTCGCAGCCCAGGCCGGTGTGCGCTACTCGCTCGAAAACCCCCGCGCCTATCTTGATGCCAATGTGATCGGGACCTTCCATGTCATGGAGGCGGCACGCCGGCTTGAAGTCAGGCATCTTCTGATGGCCTCGACTTCTTCGGTCTATGGGGCCAATACCGAGATGCCCTTTGTCGAGACCGAAAAGGCCGACACGCAACTGACAATCTATGCCGCGACCAAAAAGGCCAATGAGAGCATGGCGCATGCCTATGCCCATCTCTACGATCTGCCGACAACACTGTTTCGCTTCTTCACGGTCTATGGACCCTGGGGACGGCCGGATCTGGCTCTTTACAAATTTGTCGATGCCATGCTCGATGACCGGCCCATCGATATCTACAATCATGGCGACATGTATCGCGATTTCACCTATGTCGATGATCTGGTACGTGCGATCCGCCTTTTGATAGATGTAGCGCCTGTGCGCCCTGCTGACGGTATTGTGCCCGAGGGCGACAGTCTCTCACCCGTCGCCCCTTACCGGGTGGTCAATATCGGCAATTCCGACAAGGTCCGGCTTTTGGATTTTGTCGATGCGATCGAGGAATGCCTCGGGCAGAAGGCCAGGCGGAATTACATGGGGATGCAGGCCGGGGATGTGCCTGCGACCTGGGCCAATGCCGAGCTGTTGCAATCCCTGACGGGCTACCGCCCGCAGACGGATTTTCGGGAGGGTATTGCGCGTTTTGTTGCGTGGTACCGTGACTATTATCAGAAATAAGCAGGCTTGTAGAATTTGATGATCCACGATTTCACAGGAAAGACCATAGCAGTCATAGGCTTGGGCTATGTTGGTCTTCCGCTTGCTGTGGAATTTGGCAAGCACCGCGCGGTGATCGGTTTTGATATCAGTGCCGCGCGCATCGCAGCCCTGCGCGAGGGTCTGGATCATACACGTGAGGTCACGCCTGAGGAGTTGTCGGCAGCCAGGGCGCTGCGCGTGAGCGATGATCCGGCCGATCTGCGCGCGGCAGGCATCTACATCATAACAGTGCCGACCCCGATCGATGCCCATAAGCGCCCTGATCTGAGCCCGCTTCTCAAAGCATCCCGAACAGTGGGTGCCGTGCTCAAACCGGGCGATCTGGTGATTTACGAGAGCACTGTCTATCCGGGCGCCACAGAAGAAGATTGTGTGCCTGTGCTCGAGCAGGCCTCCGGCTTGCGGTTTAATGTGGATTTTTTCTGCGGCTATTCGCCCGAGCGGATCAATCCCGGCGACAAGGCGCATCGCCTCCCCGATATCTGCAAGGTGACTTCCGGCTCCACGCCCGAGATCGCCGGGGCGGTCGATGCGCTCTACAGCGAGATCATCACGGCCGGCACGCATCAGGCGCCCTCGATCCGTGTGGCAGAGGCCGCCAAAGTGATCGAGAACACGCAGCGCGACCTCAACATCGCGCTGGTCAACGAGCTTGCGATGATTTTCAACCGCATGGATATCGACACAGAAGCGGTTTTGGCGGCTGCAGGCACAAAGTGGAATTTTCTGCCCTTCCGTCCTGGTCTGGTGGGCGGGCACTGCATTGGCGTGGATCCCTATTATCTCACGCATAAGGCCGAGGCGATTGGCTACCACGCCCAGGTGATCTTGTCGGGACGGCGGATCAATGACGGGATGGGGGCTTATGTTGGCGCGCAGAAGCTCAAGGCCATGCTCAAGCGCGGCGTGGCGGCAGAGGGGATGCGTGTGCTTGTGCTGGGTCTGACATTCAAGGAAAACTGCCCGGATCTGCGCAATACGCGCGTGGTCGATGTGATCGCCGAGTTGCAGGATTATGGTGTCACGGTTGATGTGCATGACCCTTGGGCGGATGCGGCGGAGACGCGGCAGGAATACGGGCTGGATCTTGTGCGCGATCCTGAAGCCGGCGCCTATGACGGGATTATTCTGGCGGTGGCGCATGACAGGTATCGCGAGATGGGGGCGGATGCGGTGCGCGCCTTCGGTCGGGCGCGCGGTCATGTGCTGTATGATCTCAAGCATGTTTTTGCGCCCGAGCAGAGTGATTTGCGGCTGTGAGCCTGGGTGCGGAGATTTGCGGGCGGGGCAGGGTGGTGTCTTGCCGCCGCGGATGTCGCCCGGTTCCAGCCCAATCGCTACAGTATGTTATTGGGCATTTGGTGTAGAATTTTAGAAAAAATGCCAAAGCCTAGGTCAGTTGATTGTCTGGTATGTCGAGCTCAGGACTTTGCGTTATCAGGCATTTGAGTCGGATTATGGAAGTTGCTCATGATTGACACCACGACATGGAAAAAGGCCTGGGCCCTGCTTGAGCCCCGCGAAAAGCGCCATGCCTGGATCGTGCTCGGCGTGATCCTTGTCGGCGCGCTGGCTTCGGCGGTGATGGTCGGCTCGATCATGCCCTTCCTCGCCGTGCTGGCCGATCCGTCTCGCATCGAGACCACGCCGGCGCTTGCCTGGGCCTATGAAACGTTCGGCTTTACGTCAATTTACGGCTTTCTGATCGGGCTCGGAAGTACTTCCTTTGCAATCGTCCTGCTGTCAAGCCTGATCCAGATCGCTAAGACCTGGACGCTGGCGCGCTTCGCAACGATGCGGGTGCATTCGATCAGTCATCGCCTGCTTGGTGTGTATCTGGCGCAGCCCTATGCGTTTTTCTTGAATCGGCATTCGGGCGAAATGGGCCCGCGCATCCTCTCCGAGTCAGGCCAGGTGGTTGGTCAGTTCTTGCGCCCTTCGGCGGATCTCATCGCGGCTATTCTCACCACCGCCGCGATTATTGGCCTGCTCCTCTGGGTAGAACCGCTCGTCGCGCTCATTGCCTTTGCGGTCCTCGGCGGGATTTATGCCGTAGTCTATCTGTTCACGCGTCGCCTGCTCAAAAAATTCGGACAGCTCCGTGTCGCAACCAATCGCGAGCGGTTTCGCATGGCCAATGAAGCGCTGAGCGGAATCAAGGATATCAAACTGCTCGGGCGCGAACTGGCATATCAGAGACGCTACGCCCAACCTTCGCTGCGTATGGCAAGAGTTTCGGTACTCTCAGGCCTGTTATCCGCGATACCTCCTCAGGCTCTTCAGGCGGTGGCCTTTGGCGGCATCATTCTTCTTTGCCTCGTTCTAATCGATCCTGCCGGCATCCATTCGGGTACAGCGCTTGGGGGTCTTCTTCCAGTATTGGGAGTTTTTGCATTTGCAGGACAAAAGCTGATGCCAGAGCTATCAAAGATATATAAATCTTTGGCAAAAATGCAGGCCGGATCAGCTGCAGTTGATGCTGTGTACGAGGATCTGGTTCTGCGCGAGAGGTCGGGCAAAACCTTGAAAAACGCACCTTCTGCAATCGGGCTTAAAGACACTCTTGAGCTTGAGGGTATCTCCTTCACC
>JBLRXE010000249.1:0-4406 GCA_047920895.1 Roseovarius sp. | reverse complement strand
ATCTGGAACTGGCCCAGAACGAGCTTCGCCGTGCCCAAGCCCTTGTCGAACGAGGAGTCGCCTCGCTCGCGAGGCTGGAAAACGCCGAACAGACTTTTGGCGTGCGGCAGGCTGCGCAACAGGCCGCAATCTCGAGCCTCGAAATGGCCAAGGGCGCACTGGATCGCGCGCGCGCGGCGCTGCTTGAACCGCGCGATTTTGCGGGCACGTCCGAGGCGTGCTGCCTCCAGATCACCGCACCTGCCGATGGTCTCGTCTTGGATATCGAGGTCATTAGCGAACGCCCGGTTGCTGCGGGCACGCGCCTGTTGTCGATTGGCGCGCCGGATAATCTTGAAATCGTGGCCGATGTGCTCTCGACGGACGCCATACGCCTCAAACTTGGGGATCGCGCCATCGTCGAGCGGTGGGGCGGTGTTGGTGTTCTGGAAGCGAAGGTATCAAAGATCGAGCCCTCCGGTTACACCAAGATTTCGGCCCTCGGCATCGAGGAACAGCGCGTGGATGTGGTATTGGATCTGATTACTCCCGTCGCACAGCGCCCATCCCTCGGGCATGGCTTTGCGGTGTATTTGCGAGTGATCGAATGGGAAAAGGACGAAGTTCTTCAAATACCGCTCAGCGCCTTGTTCCGGCAAGACGCAGAGTGGGCCGCATTCGTGGTCAAAGACGGCATGGCCCGGATGCGACCAGTGGACATCGGTCGCACGAATGATCTTTCTGCTGAAATCTTGAGTGGGCTCTCTGCGTCGGAAGAGGTGTTGGTTCACCCCAACGAGCGGATTGATGATGGCACACCTATTATTCAGCGAAACGCAGCCCACAGCACATTTTAGTTGATGCGCCTATCGACATTTCCGATAGAGCCGCAAGACGATGCACAAGCGAAGGATCCAGTCACTTTGGGCTGAGATCCATACCGCGGCGGGGAAAATCCTGGCCGAACCTCCGCCATCCCGGATTGAGGCCTTGCTTGAGGGGATGCCAGTATCTCACCTTGCGGGCGCGCGCGCTTCGGTGGAGACACTTATTGGTTCCCGGATCACGTTCCTGCTCCAGTGGCGGACTCTGGTCCAGATCGGCATGGCTTGACCGCGGCCGGCCACAGCACGACTCAATGGATTCGATCCATCTTGCGCGGCAGGAAGGCAAGCCGCATCTGCTTTTCCGTCTCGATCAGCGCAAAGAAGGCGACCCCGACCGCGATGATCACGATCCCATCGAAGAGCGGCACGGCATGGGTGCCGAAGATGGCCTGAAGCGGCGGCAGGTAGGTGATGGCGAATTGCGCCGCGGTCACGGCGATCACGCAGGACCACACGACCGGCGTGCCCATTGCCGCAGCCCAGGTCAGGGAGGGGCCATAGATGTTGCGGATGAAGAACAGGTAGAAGATCTGAAGCACGACAAGGGTGTTCATCGCGATGGTCCGGGCGAGAGGATCAGGATAGCCCCTGTCCGTCGCGTAGAAATACATGCCGAAAACCGCCACTAGGATCAGCGTCGAGACAAGGACGATCTGCCAGATCAGCGTGCCGGTCAGAAGCGGCGCGTCGCGCGCGCGCGGCGGGCGGCGCATGGTGCCCGGCTCTGACGGCTCGAACGCAAGCGCCAGACCAAGGGTGACAGCCGTGACGAGATTGACCCAAAGGATCTGCACCGCCGTGATCGGCAGCGCCATGCCGGCAAAGAGCGCCACCATGATCGTCATCGCCTCGCCCGCGTTTGTGGGCAGCGTCCAGCTGATCACCTTCTTGATGTTGTCGTAAACCGTGCGCCCTTCGCGCACCGCCGCAGCGATGGAGGCGAAATTGTCATCGGCCAAGACCAGATCGGCGGCTTCCTTGGCGGCTTCGCTGCCCTTGAGGCCCATGGCGATCCCGGCATCCGCACGCTTGAGGGCGGGCGCATCATTCACCCCGTCGCCGGTCATCGCCACGGCCAGCCCGCGCGCCTGCAAGGCCGTGACAAGGCGCAGCTTGTCGGCAGGGGAGGTGCGGGCAAAAATATCTGTCGCAACCGCCGCCTCGGCCAAGGCGGCATCGTCCATCGCCTCAAGGTCAGCGCCGGTCAACACGCGCGTGCTGTTCCTGAGCCCGATCATTGCGCCAATGGCCGCCGCCGTGGCGCCATGATCGCCGGTGATCATCTTGACGCGGATACCGGCGGCATGACATTCCGCAACCGCTGCGATCGCCTCGGGGCGAGGCGGATCGATCAGCCCGATGAGGCCGATCAGAGTGAGTTGCCTGTCAAGGCCACCAGCGGCGAGGCCGGTCTGATCTGCGGGAGCCGCGCCTGCGGCGACCGCGATCACCCGCTGCCCTTCTGCCGCGAGATCTTCGACCTTGGCGTGCCAATAGGCTTCGTCGAGCGGCCCCGTCGCGCCGCCGTCGCCACGCTGATCGGCGCAGAGTTTCAGCACCGCCTCGGGCGCGCCCTTGACATGGATGAAAGATCGGCCATCGGGGCCACGGTCGAGCGTCGCCATGTAGCGGTGCGCCGCATCGAACGGGATCGCGTCAACCCGTGTCCAGCCGTCAAACGACATCTGCCCGTCGCCGCTGATCTTTCCTGCCAACGCCGCCAGCGCACCCTCCATCGGGTCGCCCTCAACCCGCCAGTCGTCTTCGTGGTTGTGCAGCACGGCATCGTTGCAAAGCGCTGCGACCCTTGCAAACTCACTCAGAACCGCGTGATCTCCGGGGTCTGCATCGGCATCACGCCAGCGCAACGCCCCGTGCGGGGCATAGCCACTGCCACCAACCGAGAAAACATGCCCTTCCGCCGCCAGTGCCGCGACCATCATTTCATTGCGCGTGAGCGTGCCGGTCTTGTCCGAGCAGATGACCGACACCGCCCCCAGCGTTTCAATCGCAGGCAGGCGGCGGATGATCGCGTTGCGCCGCGCCATCGCCGTCACGCCGACCGCGAGCGTAATTGTCAGAACGGCAGGCAACCCTTCGGGAATGGCCGCGACAGAGAGCCCGACAATCGCCATGAAAAGTTCGCGAAACGGCATGTGTCCGACGAAATACCCGTAGGTCAGGACCGAGGCCGCGACGATCAGGATGAACACCGTCAGCCAGCGCGCGAAGAGGTCCATCTGTTCCACCAGCGGCGTGGTCAGCGTCTCGATGCTGCCCAGCATCCCGCTGATGCGTCCAATCTGGCTCTCGCCGCCGGTGGCGGTGACCACGCCGCGCCCCGTACCCGCCGCGATGAGCGTGCCGGAGAACAGCATCGACGCTTGATCGCCAAGCGGCGCATCGGCGGCGACCGGCGCGGTCGCCTTGTCCGTCGGCACGGATTCCCCGGTGAGGATCGCCTCTTCGGCCTTGAGGCCGCGCGCCTCAATCAGCCGCAGGTCGGCAGGCACCCGGTCACCCGACTCGACCAGCACGATGTCACCGGGCACCAGATCCACCGCATCGACAGTCACCCGTTGCCCGCTGCGCAGCACCGCACAATGCGGCGCAAGCATGTCGCGGATCGCGGCCATCGCCTGTTCGGCCCGACCCTCCTGCACGAACCCGATGATCGCGTTGACGATAACCACGGCAAGGATCACCCCGGTGTCTATCCAATGTCCCAGTGCCGCCGTGACGGTCGAAGCCCCAAGCAGAACGTAGATCAGCACATTGTGGAAATGCGCAAGGAACCGCAGGACCACATTGCGTCTGGGCGGTTCCGGCAGGCGGTTCGGGCCGTGTTCCGCCAGACGGCGGGCGGCGTCTTCGACGCTCAGCCCTGCCGTCGTAGCCCCGAGGCTTTCGAGCACGGCATCATGCGAGCGATGGTGCATGGTGTCGCCTTGAACGTGATCGGTCATCGGTTTGCCCTCTCGGTCATTGTCGTCGATCCCTGCCACACGCAGGCGATCATCGTCCCTCCATCAACAAAAACCATCACCGCTAGAAACCTTAAAGGCGGGCCGAGGACAAGACGGCGGCGATTTTGGCACTGTCCGCCGGCTGATCCGCCCTCGGCAATGTCCCAAGGCAACCGCGTCGGGCCAAAGGTGAGCAGGACCCAATCGCGATTTTCACATAGCGCCGACTTTGGTCAACGTAAGCGGATTATTTGCGTTTAGAAGTGTCATAGCGCATTCTATGTTACGTTTCTATGTGGTGACTTGATTCAAATCAGGGGCGACGCGGCAGAGTTGGGCGAGTGTTCAGGTGGCCATGGTGGCCGGAAGACAAGGTCACGGCTGTTGACTCACTCCCTCGCTCAGGCAGGCAATTCAGTCCCTGCTTCAGAACGCGCAAAGACTGGATGGAGACATCGTGGACAAGAAGCAGCAGATCCATTTCTGGTATTTCGCCGCCGCCTTCATGGTGTTGTTGATGGTGCAATCGTGGGTGTCGCAAGCCTCGGTCACCGAGCGCATCCCCTACAGCACC
>JBLRXE010000248.1:0-4414 GCA_047920895.1 Roseovarius sp. | reverse complement strand
ATGGCAAGGCCATTGCTTTGGCCCAAGGCACAACCAACGAACGCGCCGTCATGGCGGCGGTGGACGCTCTGGGGCTTGATGTTAAGATCCTGCCGGTGCGCGATCACGCCGAAGGCATGCTCTCGCTCGAGACCGACCGGGTTGACGCCTATTCCACGGACCACATCCTGCTGCACGGTCTGATTGCCAAATCGAAGACGCCGGATGAATTTGCCATTGTCGGGGATTTCCTGTCCTTCGATCCCTATGCCCTGATGGTTCGGCGGGATGACAGCGCCTTTGAGCTTGTGGGCAAGACCGCCTTGGCCAACGTGTTCCGTTCCGGCGAAATCGACCAGATTTATGCAAAGTGGTTCGATCCGATGGGCGTGCCCGCCGATCCGCTCCTTCAAGCCGCGTTCCAACTTGGCGCACTGCCTGAGTGATTGGCATGCGGCCCGCTCGTGACAGGGCGGGCCGCGCAAGGTCGGGGGACTGGGCAAGATGAACTATAACTGGAAGTGGAGCGTACTCTGGGAGCCGCAATATCTCGGCTGGCTCCTGAGCGGCCTCGGCTGGACGGTTTCCGTGGCGCTCTGCGCCTGGGTCATCGCCATTGTCGTGGGCTCGCTCGTGGGCGTGGGCCGCACGCTGCCCAACAAGGTGCTGAGCACGGTCTGCACGGCCTATGTCGAGCTGTTTCGGAACGTGCCGCTGCTGGTGCAGATGTTCATCTGGTATTTCGCCGTCCCCGAAATGCTGCCCGAGGAAGCGGGGCGCTGGATGAAGCGCGAGATGCCGCAGCCCGAATTCGTCACCGCCGTTGTGGCGCTAGGCCTCTATACCGCCAGCCGCGTGGCCGAGCAGGTTCGCGCCGGGATCGAGACGGTGCCCGCGGGCCTGAAGGCGGCGGCCACCGCCCAAGGCATGAGCGTGGCTCAGGTCTATCGCTACATTCTGCTGCCGATTGCCTTCCGGCTGATTGTGCCGCCGATGACCTCGGAATTCCTGACGGTGTTCAAGAACTCGTCGCTCGCGCTGACCATCGGGCTGCTTGAACTGACGGCGCAAAGCCAGCAGATCGCCGAATATACGTTTCAGAGCTTCGAGGCCTACACCGCTGCCACCGTCATCTATGTGCTGATCGCCCTTTGCGCGACGATCGTGATGACCGTTCTGGAACGCTATACCCGCATTCCGGGCTATGTCGGCAAGGAGGGCTGAGATGAACGATTTCGACTTTGGCGTCATCGTTGATAACCTGCCCTTTCTCTGGCAGGGGCTACAGCTCAGCTTGTGGCTCACCTTCCTTGCCGTCTTGGGTGGGATCGCGCTCGGCACGCTTCTGGCGCTGGCACGGCTCTCGGGGATCAGGCCGCTGGCGCTTTTCGCGGCGGCCTATGTCAACCTGATCCGTTCGGTTCCGTTGATCCTGGTGATCTTCTGGTTCTACTTTCTTGTGCCGTTGGCCCTTGGGCGACCCATTGGCGGATTCTATTCGGCGCTCATCGCCTTCGTCATGTTCGAGGCGGCCTATTACTCGGAGATCATGCGCGCCGGCATCCAGAGCGTGAAGACCGGCCAGGTCCATGCCGGAAAGGCCACTGGCCTCGGCTATTGGCAGATCCAGCGCTACATCGTGCTGCCGCAGGCCTTCCGCAACATGATCCCGATCCTGGTGACGCAGGGCATCATCCTGTTTCAGGATACCTCTTTGGTCTTCGTCGTGTCGCTGCGCGACCTGATGACCGCCTCTTCCATCGTGGCCCGGACCGAAGGACGCCTCGTTGAAATGTATCTCTTTGCCGCGCTCGTCTATTTTGTGATCTGCTTTTCGGGATCGCTGTTCGTGCGTCGGCTCCAAGCGCGGATGGCGACATGATTGAATTACAGAACGTGAGCAAGTGGTACGGGGACTTCAAGGTCCTTGACGATTGCACGACGAAGGTCGCCAAGGGCGAAGTGGTGGTGGTGTGCGGGCCATCAGGCTCTGGCAAATCCACGCTCATCAAATGCGTCAACGGGCTGGAGCCAGTTCAGGAAGGACGGATCGTCGTGGACGGTGCAGAGGTGACGGGCCGCGGCGCGAAGCTGACCAGTCTGCGCTCGAAGATCGGGATGGTGTTTCAGCATTTCGAACTCTATCCGCACATGAGTGTGCGGGACAACCTATGCCTTGCCCAGGAAAAGGTGCTGGGGCGCAGCCGCAAGGAGGCCGAGGTGAGGTCCGAGGCGCTTCTGACCCGGGTCGGCATGATCGACCATATCGCTAAGCATCCCGGTCAGCTCTCAGGCGGGCAGCAGCAGCGTGTGGCCATTGCACGCGCCCTTGCGATGGACCCGATCGCCATGCTTTTCGATGAGCCAACCTCCGCGCTCGATCCCGAGATGATTAAGGAGGTTCTCGACGTCATGGTGGGACTGGCCCGTGACGATGGCATGACCATGATGGTGGTGACGCACGAGATGGGATTTGCGCGCAAGGTTGCGGATCGCGTCGTGTTCATGGATGCCGGTGCCATCGTGGAGGACCGCCCAACGCAAGAGTTCTTTGACGCGCCGGAAAGTGACCGCGCGAAAGATTTCCTTTCCAAGATACTGCAACACTGAGACCGCAGCGAAACCATACGCGAGCTGTTCAGTTTTCCGGAACAATTTGTGATGGCGGACACGCTCTCGATCTGATTTCCACCAGTTCTTCCGGCATGAGTCATGCGCGGCGCTTTATTTCCCTGCACGCCAGAGCCTGATCGCGCAAAACGGCGTAGTCGTTCAGCATCCAGGCGATCATCGCGCCCTCTGGTAGCGCGCCCACCTCGGCGGCGGCTGGCGGCGACCAGGATCTGGCGTTGAATGTCATGTATCTTCTCCGATGTTGAAAGGCGCTCGGCGAGCCGTCCGGCGCGGGAAGGGCTCTCTCCAGCTGGGACGAATGGTTGGTAAATGACGTGGGATTGTCGCCATAACATTGGTGACGAGGTTAAGTTCTGATTTTGTATCTTTAGGGTTTCCCAAACTCCCCCTTGCCCTCTCTACCCGCCTCCCGTATAGAGCCTCCATCCGAGCACCCCGGCCAGTCCGGGGATTCGGGTATTTGCAATTCATCCACCGGGTTCATGGTTACCCTGAGCGAACCGTCAGGGGCCAGCCGGTGTTGTGAGAAAGGAAAAGGCGATGAACGCCAAGGAACTGCGTGACAAGACCCCGGATCAACTCCGGGAGGAACTCACCAACCTGAAGAAGCAGCAGTTCAATCTGCGTTTTCGGGCGGCTACCGGCCAGTTGGAAAACCCCGCTCAGATGCGCACCGCGCGCCGCGATGCCGCGCGCGTGTTGACCATTCTGAACGAAAAAGCCAACGCGGCAGCAGAGTAAGGAGCCCGAGATATGCCCAAACGTATTCTTCAAGGCGTCGTGACATCTGATGCCAACGCCCAGACCGTGACCGTATCGGTCGAGCGTCGTTTCAAGCACCCTGTGCTTCAGAAAACCATTCGTAAGTCCAAGAAATACCGGGCTCACGATGAGAACAACACGTTCAAAGTGGGCGATGCCGTTCGGATTATCGAATGCGCGCCCAAGTCCAAGACGAAACGCTGGGAGGTGCTGGAGGCATAAGCCTTTAGCGCCTTTTGGCATTAATCGAAACCCTGGGGACAAGGCAGTGCATCGCCCCCCATAGGTCGGGAGAAACCAAATGATCCAGATGCAGACCAACCTGGATGTTGCTGACAACTCCGGCGCTCGCCGTGTTCAGTGCATCAAGGTTCTGGGTGGTTCCAAGCGTAGATACGCATCCGTGGGCGACATCATTGTCGTCTCGGTCAAGGAAGCCATCCCGCGCGGTCGCGTGAAGAAAGGCGACGTCCGCAAGGCCGTTGTCGTGCGCACCGCCAAGGAAGTCCGTCGTGAAGACGGCACCGCAATCAAGTTCGACCGCAACGCTGCCGTGATCCTGAACAACGCGGGAGAGCCGGTGGGCACCCGTATTTTCGGGCCGGTCGTTCGCGAATTGCGGGCCAAGAACTTCATGAAAATCATCTCGCTCGCCCCGGAGGTGCTGTAAGATGGCTGCCAAACTGAAAAAAGGTGACACCGTGATCGTTCTGTCCGGCAGGGACAAGGGCCAAAAAGGCACGATCACCAATGTCGATCCCAAATCCGGCAAGGCCGTGGTTGAGGGCGTGAACATGGCGATCCGCCACACCCGCCAGAGCCAGACCAGCCAGGGCGGTCGCATCCCCAAGGCGATGCCGATCGACCTCAGCAATCTGGCGATTGTCGACAAGAACGGCAAACCGACCCGCGTTGGCTTCAAGATCGAAGGCGACAAGAAGGTGCGCTTTGCCAAGACCACGGGGGACGTGATCGATGCTTGATACCGCAACCTATACCCCGCGCCTCAAGGCCCATTTCCGCGAGGTCATCAAGCCCG
>JBLRXE010000247.1:0-4425 GCA_047920895.1 Roseovarius sp. | reverse complement strand
GCCTCGACCAGATTGCCCGCCACGGCGCGCGCACGCTCTACGACGGTGATCTCGGCGCTGCCATGGCCGGTGACATTCAGGCCAAGGGCGGCTGCCTCTCGCGCGACGACCTGCTTGCCTACCGCGCCCAGATGCTCGACCCGCTTGGCTTTGACTATCGCAAAACCCGCTTTCATGTCCCCCCCGGTCTGACCGCCGGGCCGACCTTCCGGCACGCTCTCGCCCTGATGGAAACCCGCAACATGCGCACCAAGCCAGAGGCCTTTGCCGCCTATGCCGATGGTCTCAAATCCGCCTATGCCGCCCGTCTTGGCAAAATGGGCGACACCGGCGAAACCGAGCGCGCCCCCGGCTGCACCACGCATTTCTCGGTGGTCGATCGCGTCGGCAACATGGTGTCGCAAACCCAGACTCTGCTGTCGATCTTCGGCTCTCGCGTGGTCTCTCCCTCCACCGGCTTTTTGATGAACAACGGCATCATGTGGTTTGACCCGGTGCAGGGGCGCCCCAACTCGCTTGGCCCGAACAAGGCCTGCCTGATGAACGTCTGCCCGATCCTTGGCGCGACTGATGACACCCGCTTTGCCTTTGGCGCCTCCGGCGGGCGCAAAATAGTCTCTGCCATGGCCCAAATGGCATCTTTTGTGGCCGATTTCGGCATGGATATCTCCGACACGTTTCACCACCCGCGGATTGATGTCTCGGGCGGCGATACAATCGTTGCTGACGAAACCCTGCCACCCGAGGTCATCGAACGCTTGCGCGCCGATCACCCGGTCCACACCACCCGGCGAAGCCCCTTTCCCTATGCCTTCGGCTGCCCCGCCGGCGTGATGCGGCACGGCACGGCCAACTCCGGCTGCACCGAAATCATGTCACCCTGGGGCGACGCCATTAACCAAGAGACGCCACAATGACACGCAACACCGCAATCGACACTGTTTCGGCCTATTTCGACGATAATCGCTTCCAGTCAGAGCTTGCCGATCTCATCAGCTTTGAAACCGAAAGCCAAAACCCCGATCAGGCCGCCGAACTGACCCGCTATCTGAAAGAGGCCATGCTGCCGCGCCTTAGGGCCATGGGATTTACCTGCAAGACCTACCCCAACCCGGTCGCCAATGCCGGCCCCTTCCTGATCGCCGAGCGGCACGAGGGCGACGACCTGCCCACCGTGCTAAGCTATGGCCATGGCGATGTGATCCGCGCCCAGACCGATCAATGGCGCGCGGGCCTGCACCCCTTCAGGATCGTCGAGGAAGGCGATCGCCTCTACGGGCGCGGTACCGCCGATAACAAGGGCCAGCATCTGATCAATATCGCCGCTCTCGATGCGGTGCTGCAAACCCGTGGCGCGCTTGGCTTCAACTGTCGGATCGTGATTGAAACCGGCGAAGAAACCGGCTCTCCGGGCCTTGCCGAATTCTTCGCCGCGCATAAGACACAGCTCTGCGCCGATGTGCTCATCGCCTCTGACGGTCCCCGCCTGCAACCCGAAACGCCGACCATGTTCATGGGGTCGCGTGGCGGGGTCACCTTTGATCTGATCGTCGATCTGCGCGACGGCGCGCATCACTCGGGCAATTGGGGCGGCCTTCTGGCCGATCCGGCGATGATCCTGGCACAGGCGCTGTCGTGCATCACCGATGCACGGGGCCAGATCCAGATCCCCGAATGGCGCCCCGATAGCCTTACCGACGAGGTGCGCGCCGCCTTGCACGGCCTGCCGATCGAGGGCGGCGATGGTCCGGCGATCAACCCCGACTGGGGCGAAAAGACCCTGACCCCGGTTGAACGCGCCTATGGCTGGAACAGCTTTGCCATCCTTGCGATGAAAAGCGGCGTGCCAGAGGCCCCGGTCAACGCAATTTCCGCCCATGCCCGCGCCACCTGTCAATTACGCTATGTGGTCGGCACCACGCCCGACGATATCCTGCCTGCCCTGCGCCGTCACCTTGATGCGCAGGGCTTTGACAGCGTTCGGATCGAACCCCACGACCGCGGCTTTTTCCGCGCCACCCGGCTTGATCCCGGTCATCCTTGGGTGCAGTTCGTCGCGCGCTCGCTTGAAAAAACCTCGGGTCAGGCGCCGCATATCCTGCCCAATCTCGCCGGGTCGCTCCCGAATGACTGTTTTACCGATATTCTCGGCCTGCCGACCGTCTGGGTGCCGCATTCCTATCGCGGCTGCTCGCAACACGCCCCGGATGAGCATGTTCTGAAACCCGTCTGCCGCGATGCGCTGCGCCTCATGGCCGGGTTGTTCTGGGATATCGGCGAAGGCGGCACGCCGACGGGCCAGGGGGGCGGTCACGGTCGGCGGCGACCGTGACGCTGGATGGGACCGGCTCGAACGATCCCGCCGCGGGGCAGCCGCTGAACGACCCGTGGACGCGGGCCGCCCGCGACCCGGCGTGACACTGTCGGATGCGGCGGCGTGTCCTGGGTTCACCAGACTCAAAAGTTCGATGGCCGCAAAAAGGCGAGTTTGGCTAGGCGATTGATTATCCACCACATTTTCACGGCGACTCTTCAAACGTTGATGTGGCGTTGATGTAAAACGCAAAAAGGCCTGTGGTATAAATATACCTCAGGCTATGCGTTTGATATTGTTGTGTAATTTGGTTGCGGGAGTAGGATTTGAACCTACGACCTTCAGGTTATGAGCCTATAACCCAGCGTTTCCAATAGGTTAGGGATTTCAAAGGCTTGCGGATCAACCGTTTGATTTTGCGCGATTTCCATGTTTGCAGCGGGCGGGATTCACCGTCTTTCGGCAGCAAACTTGGTGCGAAACATGCATTCGTGGGTTGATGTGGCGTTGATGTAAGAGGATTGTTCGTGCGCCGACCACAATCGTTTTCGGCCCAGTCATGCGGTCGGCGACTGCCTCAGCGCTGCGGCGCAGCTTTCGCAGTGCTGCCATTGGTGCATCTCGCAGCTTTTTTGGAGGATAAATGTCCGAAGGGCGGGATCTTTCGGACATTCGCTGCGGGCGAATCATCTTGTATCGGGATGTGTCCGATGGCGGGGACGCTTCCCTCGACCGGCTGGCACCAGTCAGGGGCCCGACATCTGCGCTCGTGGTTTCCGCCGTTCTCCTCGCGAGAGAAAGATCATCGCCGCGATCATCAATGCGCAGCCTAAGGCCTCTTCCGGTTTCAACCGTTCGTGCAGGATCAGGGCTGCCAACAGGGCGGCCACACCAGGCTCGATCATCGTGGCGGTCAGTCCGACCGATGCACTGCGGCAGCGGTGCATCCCGATAACGAATGCCAGATATGCGCCTCCTGTTGCAGCAACCCCAATGTAGATCAGGATGATCATGTCCCGCCACGGAGGCAGGGGACCCAGCTTCAGCTCTGGATGGCTTGTCCTCAGACCAATGATCGCCGCGAGCACTATGGCCGATGACAACAGCCCCAGCCCGGCAGCGCGCACAGGTTCGCAACGTCGGGTAATCGTGCGGGTAACCAAGGCAAGCACCGCAAATGCGATTGACGCACCCGCGAGAAGAATGGCGCCCTGCATGCCCCCTACACGGATCACTTCTGCTGGTGCTGCCTCTGGAAGAGCCAGAAGCACTCCGGCAGAGGCGATCAAAGTTGCCAGGACGAAGCGACGCTCGGGCAGCTTGCGCAACACTACCGCGTCCACAAGCGCAACGATCAGGACAGGCGCGCAGACAGTCACTGCCACTGTCACGGTCACACCGACGACGCTGAACGCAGCAAAGAGGCAGATCTGAAACGTCGCACCCGCGACGCCGAACAGCAGAAGAGCCCATAGGGGCAAGTCCCTCCAGCCAGGACGGGGAAGCCTCAGAAGTGCCGCGACGATCAGCAGGCTGCCCGCCCCCAGCAATGCCCGCACCAGACCGGCGACAGCCGGATCCTTGAAGTCGCCATCGGACAAAAGAACGGTCGCGACGCCAACTGTGCCCCAGAGGCAGGCCGCCAGACCTACCAGAAGGAGGCCCGCCATCTACTGCTTATCCCCCTGCTCTTGAGACGGGCCTGCAGCCGTCATGCCACCGTTCGTCGCATATCTGTTTCGCAGAGAGATCATTTGTGCAGGCCGTTGGCGGAGGTCAGCACCGTCCCATCGATCTCCCGCACCAGTTTTTTCACGATTGCCGCAGCGAAATCGGCGTGGCCGTCGATCTGCATCACGAAGCTGCCCGGCCCGGTGATCAGCTGCTCACGGTAGTAGTCTGCCAGGTCCGGCTCGACATCGATGATGGCCAGACCATTGATGGCGATATCGAGATCACGGGCGCGCTGCCGCACATGCGCCAGTGGAGGGGAGGCGCGTCTCGGGTGGGCCTGGGAGGCGCGCCTCGAGCCGGCCTGGCTCGACTCGCGCCCGTCGCCGGAAACATTGATGAGCTTGCGACCGGCGCATTGCGAACCGTCTTCGAGCAGA
>JBLRXE010000246.1:0-4428 GCA_047920895.1 Roseovarius sp. | reverse complement strand
TCCGGTGGTCCCCGCAATCAGCAAATGCGGCATCTTGGCAAGGTTCGCCACAATCGGATCGCCGCCGATATCCTTGCCCAGCGCCAAGGGCAGCTTTTGCGTGCCATCGCCATAGGCACGGCTCGACAGGATTTCCCGGAACCCCACCATCTCGCGGTTGTCATTGGGCAATTCGATGCCGATCACACTGCGCCCCGGCACCGTCGACACCCGCGCGCTCAGCGCCGACATCGACCGCGCGATATCATCCGCCAGACCGATCACCCGGCTCGCCTTGAGACCGGGTGCCGGCTCCAGCTCATACATCGTCACCACGGGGCCGGGGCGCACGCTCACGATCTCGCCCTTCACGCCGTAATCGTCGAGCACGCTTTCGAGCATCCGCGCATTCTCTTCCAGCGACTCGTCGCTCAGATGATGGCGCTGAATCTGCTCGGGGTCCGCCAAGAGGCTGAGCGGCGGCAACTCATACACCGGCTGCGCCGGGGTCTCGAACCGCAGGGTCGGCTGCGCCTCGGCCATGGCCCGCGACGACGGTTGCACCGGCTTGCGCGGGGCATGCTGCACCACCTTGCGCGGCTCAGGCACCGGAATACGCGGCGCGGGCACGGGCATCTCCGGCGCATCGTCCAGCCCATACGCCTCGATCATCGCGTCGAAATCCTCGTCCTCCATCACCTCCATCATCGGCGCTGCCATGCTCAGCGACGGCTCCGCCCGCAGGGGCGCTTGGCCCGCGTGCCGCGCCGTCAGGGGCGGCTCGGGCGGCAACACACCGCGCGGTGCGGTGTTGAGGATCAGCGGATCAGGGCCACGCCCCCGGCCCTTGGTCAGCGGGGCCACCGCCTCGATCCGCACCGCCGGGCCTTGGCGCACGCGCGCCTTGATCACATCGGAAATCTTGGCCCGGATCCGGTCATCACCGGGCATCTCCGCCTCACCCGCATAGGGCGCAGCCTCCACCAGTTCCGGCTCGGGCATGACCTCGGGCTTGCGCATCAGCATCGGCATCCGCGCCAACAATCCGCCCGGCTTTTCCACGGGCTGAGCAGGCTTGGCCGCGACCGGCGCAGGCCGCTCCGCCGTCAAGGGCACCGTATCGGCCCGGCGCACCCGCGCCCCCTCCAGTGCAGGTTCTGCCCGCAGCGGCACCGCCGCACGCGCAACAGCACCCTCGCCCCGGCGCGCGCGCCGCTCGGCCATCATCGACTGCACGGCCTGCCCGGCCTGCGCCGCCCCACCGGCCCCCCGGCCCATGGCCGTCATCAACCCGGCATAGCACAGGATGATCCCCACCAGCAGGAACCGCCCCACGCGCTGCAATTCCACCCGTGTAAAACCCAACACAAAGGCGCCCATGACCAGCACACCCACACCCAGCACCAGCGACAAGAACTTGAGCCCCACACTCGCCGCGACCGGCAGGATACCCAGCAAGGCCCCCAGCACCGTATCGCCAAAGAGACCGCCCAACCCGAAACTATGGCTCTGCGCCCACTCCGCCCCCGGCGCGAGCGACGCGGCATAAAGCGACAGAACCGCCAGCCAGATCGGCGCAAAGATCAACCGGCCCACGGCCCGTTCCTCGCCCCGGTGCAGCGCCAATCGCGCGCCCCAGACACCCGGAACGATGGCAAAGCCCCAGGACCCCCAGCCGATGATCATAAACAGCGGCGCCGCCACCGACGCGCCCAGCCGCCCCATCCAGTTCTGCACCGGCGCATCGGTAGCCGACATCCAGCTTGGATCGTCCGGGCTGTAAGAGACCACCATCGCCGCCGCCATCAGCGCCACCGCCATCAGCACAAGACCCAGCAATTCCTTGCCGCGTTTCTCGATCGCCTCAGCCATGTTGCTGTCCAGCAAGGGGTCGCGCCCGCGCGTCTGATATGCCATCTCGTCCCTCGTCCTCAATCATTCATAGAGACAGGCACGCAGCCGTCTCAAACCATCCGCCATCTCGTCCTTGGGGGCCACCATGGCGACCCGGATATAGCCCTGACCGGGGTTCACACCCCCCGCCTCCTGGCTCAGATAGGCCCCCGGCAACACCCGCACGCCGGTTTCCTGCCAGAGCCGCAGCGTCGCCGCCTCGCCATCCTCGACCGGCAACCACAGGAAAAACCCCGCCTCCGGGCTGCGATAGCCGGGCAGATTACCCATAATCTCATCGGCAATCTCGTATTTCTCACCATAGAGACGGCGATTTTCGATCACATGCGCCTCATCCGCCCATAGCCGCGCCGCCGCATGCTGCAACGGCATCGGCAAGGGCGATCCGGCATAATTGCGCAACTGCTTCATCTGCGCGATATTCTTGGGGCCAGAGGCGACAAAACCACTGCGCAGCCCCGGCAGGTTCGACCGCTTCGACAGGCTGTGAAAGGCCACGATCCGCTCGGGGTCCGCCCCCATCTCCTGTGCGACCTGCAAAATCCCCACCGGGGGCGTGTCGCGGTAAATCTCGGCATAACATTCATCAGCGAAAATACGGAAATCATACCGCTCCGCCAACCGGATCAGATCGGCCCAATAGTCCCGGCTTGCCACCGTCCCTTGCGGATTGGCGGGCGAGCACAGATAGGCCACCGTGACCCGGTTCAACACCGCGTCAGACAGCGCCGCGAAATCCGGCAAATGCCCAGTCTCATGGGTGGCGTTGAGGAAAACCGGCTCCGCCCCCACGCTCAGCGCCGCCACCATATAGACCTGATAAAACGGGTTCGGCGCCAGAACCACAGGGCGCTTGCCGCCCTTCAATTCCGGGCTGAGCGCCATCATCGCATTATAAAGCCCCTCGCGCGTGCCGTTCAGCGCCATGATCCGGCTGCCGGGATCGAGCGTCACACCATAACGCCGCCCCACCCAATCGCTCGCCGCCTGCAACAGCGCGGGCATGCCCTCGTTGATCGGATAAGCGTTAAAGCCATCGGCATTTTCCGCAATCACATCAACGATCCAACGCGGAAACGCGTGTTTCGGCTCGCCAATGGTCATATGCACGACCTCGCCGCCCGGCGCATGCGCGTCAA
The DNA here is from genome assembly GCA_047920895.1 of Roseovarius sp. Taxonomy (GTDB): domain Bacteria; phylum Pseudomonadota; class Alphaproteobacteria; order Rhodobacterales; family Rhodobacteraceae; genus Roseovarius. The sequence continues at coordinate 1,396 of JBLRXE010000246.1, read as the reverse complement.
GCAGGCTCCGCAGGCGCGGAAACGCATAGGCCGGTAGGTTCGCAAACCGCTCGGGATACATCTGATACTGCCTCAAGGTTCGGGATCATTCGCGTCCCGTTTCCCTGAATCTACCCAAGCCCTGCCCTCAGGTCCAGCAAAACCAAGGGCCTGGCCCCCGAATTGTGGCATTTTTGGCAAGGCGCCCGACTTTCACCGTTCTGCAAATACTCATTGCAACCCCGCCCCGCACGCTCTGGCCAGGGATTGCGCGCTCAGACCGCCGTCAATTGCCCGCCCTGCCAGCCCGTCACACGCGCACGCACGATCTGCCCTTCGGGGCGGTCACTCTCGAAAACCACCTCGGTGAATTGCTCGGTCCGGCCCATGCGCGGGGCCTCCATCAGCACCGCATGTGCGCGCCCCTGCTGCGCGGCCAGATGCGCCGCCACCCGCGCCTCACCCACCGCCCGCAACCGCGCGGCCCGCGCCTTGATCTCCGGGCCTGTGACTTGCGGCATCCGGGCCGCAGGCGTGCCGGGGCGCGGTGAATAGGGAAACACATGCAGCCATGTCAGGTGACATTCCTCGACCAGCCGCAGCGAGTTTTCAAACGCCGCTTCGGTCTCGGTCGGAAATCCGGCAATGATATCCGCGCCAAAGGTCATCTCGGGCCGCAGTTTCCGCGCCTCTTCGGCAAAGCGGATGGCATCGTCGCGCAAATGCCGCCGCTTCATCCGCTTGAGGATCAGATCATCGCCATGTTGCAGGCTCAGATGCAGATGCGGCATGAGGCGTGGCTCGGTGGCAATCGCCTGCATCAGGTTTTCATCCACCTCGATGGAATCAATCGACGAAATCCGCAAACGCGGCAGGTCCGGCACCAGCCGCAAAATCCGCATCACCAGATCGCCCAGCTTGGGCGTCGCGGGCAAATCCGCGCCCCAACTTGTCAGATCGACGCCGGTCAGGACAACCTCGTTATAGCCCGCCCCCACCAGCCGCTTGATCTGTTCGACCACGACACCGGCGGGCACAGAGCGCGAATTGCCCCGGCCAAACGGGATGATGCAGAACGTGCAGCGATGATCGCAGCCGTTTTGCACCTGCACATAGGCGCGGCTGCGGCTGCCGAATCCGTCAATCAGATGCCCCGCCGTTTCGCGCACCGACATGATGTCATCGACCAGCACGCGCTCGGTCTCCCCGATGAAATCCCCCGCCAGCCGCGCCCATGTGTCCGCCGCCATCTTCTCGGTATTGCCGATGACCGCATCCACCTCGGGCATTGCGGCAAAGGTCTCGGGCTCGGTCTGCGCGGCGCAGCCCGTCACGATCAACCGGGCCTCCGGGTTCTCGCGCCGCAAGCGCCGGATTTCTTGGCGTGCCTTGCGCACCGCCTCGGATGTCAGCGCAC
>JBLRXE010000245.1:0-4438 GCA_047920895.1 Roseovarius sp. | reverse complement strand
GGATCGCACGGGCAGGCCGTCGGCGACCAGTTGCGAGATGCGGCCCTTGGTCAGGCCGACCCGTGTGGCGAAGGCGGTCTTGGTTTCACAAGCGTTGAGTTTAGTCAAATTCGCACCCAGACGCTGGCGCGGTCATGCGCTGCGCTCCCCCACATACGGATCGGCCCGGGAGGAACCATCGCTTTCCCGACCATTCCGGATTGACGCCCCTCAGGCTCGACCGTGGGGCGCAGCGCATGACGCAAGAATGACGCGGAAATGACGGGTTTCTGGGCGTAAGTCGTTGATAGTGTTGAGATGACGCACCAGCCCGGGCAACATTTTATATATAGGGGATAGTGGGTATTCAGGGTTGTGTGAATTTCCCCCTTATATAAAAAGGTTGCGGCGAAGTGCGTCATCTCAACACTTTCAATGGGTTGGCGCGAAATATCCGTCATTCTTGCGTCACCACTGCGTCACTGTGATGCCGAGGAAGAACCGGCCCGCGCTGGTGCGCTTGTGCTGAATCCCGATCACCTGCGCCTGGACACGCTGCACGAAGCCGTTGATCGCGGGGATCTTCTCGGGCTTGAACCCCTCGGCCTGCGCCCAGTTCTGAAACCGCATGTAGGCATCGCGAGTCGCGAGCATCGGGCCGCCGTTCACGATGGGCACGACCTTCACGCAGGCGTCGATCCAGGCCAGCACGGGGTCTTCGCCCAGCACCCATTCGATCAGCGCGATGCGGCAGCTTTCGGGGATGGTGAAGTTGCGCTGGCGGATCAGCCGCGCCGCGCCATGAACCGCCCATGCCAACAGGAGGTCGGCTTCATCGGAGGCGATGCGCTTGCCGATATCCTCGATGCGCTCTTCGATGGGAATGGTGCGGGTGAAGGGGATCACCATCAGGCGGCGCTGTACGCCCCGATCTACACCGCCCTTGAAGCTGGGCAGATGGTTTGCGGCAAAGAGGTTCTGCGCCACAGACCGGAACTCGACCCTGCTCTTGTAGACATCGCGCCCTTCAATGGGCTCGCCGGTCACGACCGATTTGAAGGTGTCGGACGCAATGGCTTCGGGCGATAACTCGTCCGAGGCGTTCAGCAGCTTGCCGACCAGCCCGGTGACATGCCGTTCATCGCCCATCCTGGCAGCAGGGACGCAACAGATCGCGCTGTCGGGCAGGAGGCCGCGGGCCAGTTGGAGGATCTGGCTCTTGCCGTTCTCGGCGGTCTTGCCATGCAGCACGACGGCGCGGGGCTGAAGCAGGCGTGTCGCATAGCCCAGCGCGGCCGATCCGCAGACCTCGGCCAAAAGGTCTGATTTGGCTTGTGCCTCTGGGTCGCCTTTGAAGCTGCCCGTCAACAGGCGGTGCAGCATCGAGCCCTCGGGCGGAGTGCCGGGCATGCCCGCGTGCCAATGGCCGGGTAGGGTGTGGCGGCAGCGGTGATTGCGGTGATGGGGTTCAAGGCGAGGTGTGCCAGCAGCATCAAAGCGGATGAAGCCCGAGGCGCAGTTGATCCCGGCGGGCGGGTTTTCGAAGAAATCCGGTTCGGCGCAGAGGGCGGCACATTCGTTCAGCACGGAGTCCACACGGGATCTGCTCAGCTTGACGCGCGAGGGTTCGCCCGCCGCCGTCATGAAATCCGCACCGTCATAGGCATGGACCGGAAGCCGGATCAGATGGTCCTCGATGGCCTCCCATTCGGTGCCGCCAAAGCGCCAGAACGCGCCTTCGGCATGGACGATGCGCCCGTGACGGGCGGTCAGGTCTTCGCGGACGCGTTTGGCGATCTCGACGTCTGACCCGATGTAGAGATCCTTCGGACGGCTTTCGGCCTGGTCGGCGCGCAAAGGTTCGGCGGCAGCAATGCGGCTGCGGACAGCGTCTTCGCCCTCTTGCACCAAGATGTCGTTGAAGTCCTCGCCCTCGGGCGGTGTGGCCATGTGCACCGTCATCCCGCGTGACATGAGACTGCTGGCGGTGCGCAGGATCTGGCCTTCGGCCTTGCTGCCGGGCGCGTCGCCATCGCGGGCGATGATCACCATGGCCTTTTCGGGGACGGGAGCACGGGCGATGTTAGAGATGCCGAGGCAGGCCCAGACCGCCTGACCGGTGGCCTGCCAGATCGACAGCGCGGTTTCTACCCCCTCGCAGAGCACCAGTGGTTCGCGCCCTGGCAGACGCACGGCGGACCGTTCGGCCCAGCCCTCGACCGCCTTGTTGGTGCGCTTGACCGGATTGAGCGGAGCCTTCTTGCCTTCGGCTGTCAGATAGACCTGCTGGATGGCCAGAACCTCGCCTTCCGCATCGGTGGCCAGCGCGACCATCGCGCCATAACTGCCATAGGCGTTCCGGCGAAAGCGGATGCAGTCGGGTGGTTGAATGGCGATCCCGCGCCCGAGCAGGTAGGCGTGGACGGGGGTGCCGTTTGGGCTTTCGGTCTGACGGACGATCTCTGCGACCTTGGTGGCGCGTTCAGCATCGGTCATTTCGACGGGCTTGGCTGTGCCCGAGGTAGGGGCGATGGCCGGTTTGGTGGTCCAGGACGCAGGCATCGCCGCCTCGCCCAGCCAGTTGCGCGCCCAATCCCATGCGGTTTTTTCGTCGAGGCCGAAGTGATGGCGGATCAGTTCCAGCCCAGCGCCGCCGGTGCCTGCCTCGTGGTCATACCAGCGCCCGGCTTCATTGCCCGCGATTTCCACCGCCACGCTGCCTTTGGTCCCGAAGCGAAGCTGCTGCTGGCTGGACAGTTCGCGGTTAGGGGTGCCGAGCAAGGCAACGGCAAGATCGCCGATCCGCTCGTTCAGCACTTCCGCCAGCCGGGCCACCGACATGCGAGTGTTGCCGCGCGCCTTGCGGGCAGGCGGCACGTCGTTGAAGTCGAGCGGATGGTCCTGCAAGGTCATGGGGCGGTGCTTCGCTATGTTTCTGATGGAAGATGGAGCCAGCGACTGGGTCGCGGGCCTCAGGACATTTGCGATGGCCGTCACTCACCCGGGTTGAAACGTTCTTGCTGCGCGATCCAGTTCAGGATTGTGCTTTTGCGTGCGCAGATGAGCGACCCCATCTTGAAGTGCGGCAGGCCCTTGGTCGCCTCGCCGGTCAGGTAGTAAACCTTTCGGCGGTGCTTCGCGTCCCCGAACATGAACTTGGCGATTGCATCTGCGCCGTGCAGCAGATCATCGCCAAGGTTCGCCTCGGTCGCGGTCTGCGTCAGGGTGTCAAGGGATCGAGGGTGGTGGGTCATTGGGGGTTCCTTTCTGGGGCAGGGCGTCTTGGAGGAAGTGGGCGTCAAGGCCGTGAAGGCGGCGCCATGAGGCGCGGACCTGCATGCTGATGTTGATGCTGGCGGTGCTCAGCGCGTTGGCACGGGTTGCCATGGCCAGTTTGTAGTTGCGCGCTAGGCGATGGATCTGATCCGGCGTGAATGTTGGTGCGAGAATTTGGCGTCCCTGCTGATGGCCGAGCATCCACGGCAGCATCTGGAAGTTGTCCTTGGACGTCGCCAAGCCGACGATAAGGTTGGTCTCTCCGGGCGGCGCATCGGGGAAAAGCGCGGCGTAATGAGGCGGCAACCGCAGGAACAGGAACTTCCGGTTGATCAGGTCGAGATGCCAGTCGTCCGGCGATGATCGGATCAGCGCGCCCGCGTCGGGTGAGATGGTTTCCGCAATAGAAGCTGTCAGCGCAGCCCAAGTGCCGGGGCGCGTCTTGGCCATCGCCTCGGCCACGATCCGGATGTTCCAGGCGAAGTGCTCGCTCATCGCGGCACCAATCGAGGCGATCAGCACATCCTCCTCGCACCACATCCGCTTGAAGCCACCGTGATCCTTGGGTGTTTTCTGCGCCTGAATGGCTCCGGCCGCTTGCAGGACACGCAGACTGGGCAGGGGCATCCCCGATGCCGCCACAGCGTCCGCGTCGCCAAAAAGGAGCGGTTCGGGCACTTCCGCGCCGTTCCGTTCGTTGGCTGTCATTGATGAGGGCTCCGTTCATGAACAAGGGATTTACACATGAGATGATCCGTTGCAAGTGTGTGCAGGATGGTGCTTATCGCCATTGCCGGACTTTGACAACTGGTCCCGTTTATTACGCTCACGGAGGGAAATCATGGCCACGATCCGCAAACGCACGCTGCCCTCGGGATTGGTCCGGTGGCAGGTGGACTTCACCGACCAGGCTGGCAAGCGCCGGTCAAAGCTGTTCCCGCGCCGCAAGGACGCGGATGTTTACTTGGTCAAGGTCCGCTCGCTGGTCGCCAACCACACTTATCTGGCCGACAGCGACAGCACGACGGTGGCCGGTGCCGCGAAAATCTGGCTCGACCATTGCGAGGTGCGCTGCAAGACGGGACGGCGGATGGAGCGGTCCACCCTGCGCGGTTACAGCGACTATGTGCGCCTGCACATCACCGCGCCAGACATTGGCATCGGGGACAAGCTGATCGCCCAA
>JBLRXE010000244.1:0-4444 GCA_047920895.1 Roseovarius sp. | reverse complement strand
CTGCAAAATCTGCCCTATTTCGACCGGCTGGATTATGTCGCGCCGATGAATCAGGAACACGCTTGGTGTCTGGCCATCGAAAAGCTTACGGGCGTCGAGGTGCCGCGCCGTGCGAGCCTCATTCGGGTGCTTTATTGTGAGATTGGCCGTATTCTCAACCACCTCCTGAACGTCACAACGCAGGCGATGGACGTGGGTGCGCTGACCCCGCCGCTCTGGGGCTTTGAAGAGCGCGAAAAGCTGATGGTGTTCTATGAGCGGGCGTGTGGCGCGCGTCTGCACGCGGCCTATTTCCGCCCCGGTGGTGTGCATCAGGATCTTCCGCCCGAGTTGATCGACGACATCGAGATCTGGGCCAATGACTTCCCGCGTGTGCTGGATGATATCGACGGGCTGTTGACCGAAAACCGCATCTTCAAGCAGCGCAATGCCGATATCGGCGTGATCACGCAGCAAGAGGCACTGGATTGGGGCTTTTCCGGCGTGATGGTGCGCGGGTCCGGCATGGCGTGGGATCTGCGCCGCGCGCAGCCCTATGAATGCTATGACGAGTTCGATTTCCTTGTGCCTGTGGGGAAGAACGGCGATTGCTATGACCGCTATCTTTGCCGGATGGAGGAAATGCGCCAGAGCCTTAGGATCATCCATCAGGCGGTTGCCAAGCTGCGCGCGCCCGAGGGGCAGGGCGATATTCTGGCGCGGGGCAAGATCACCCCGCCCAAGCGTGGCGAGATGAAGCGGTCTATGGAGGCGCTCATTCATCACTTCAAGCTCTATACCGAGGGCTTCCATGTGCCCGAAGGCGAGGTTTATGTCGCCGTCGAGGCGCCCAAGGGCGAGTTTGGCGTCTATCTGGTGGCCGATGGCAGCAACCGGCCCTATCGCGCCAAGATCCGCGCGCCGGGGTTCCTGCATTTGCAGGCGATGGATCATGTCGCCAAGGGGCATCAGCTTGCCGATGTGGCGGCGATCATCGGGACGATGGACGTCGTCTTTGGGGAGATCGACCGGTAATGAGCTGGGCAAGCCTTGCCATAGCGCTTTCGGGCGCGGGGGTGCTGGTGACGGGGGCGTTGGCCGCCCTCTTCCTGCGCGACCCGGTGGCGGGCATGGTGGCCACGACCCATCGCTCTGAGCAATTGCCGCAGGTGATGGCCAATCGCTATGTCACGATGCTGATCCTTGCGCTTGGCGCGACGCTCTATGGGGATTTAAAGGTGATCGCGCTGCTCTTTGCTGCCTTTGCCTATATGGCGTTTCACGATGCCTGGATCTACGCGCGGGCAGGTCACGCGGTGGCCAAGCATATTGGCGCGGGAATTGCCGCGCTGATCGTGGTTGCGGTGTCGGTCTTGGCGATGGGGCAGGGCGCATGAGGGGGGTGATCACGCTGGTTCTGTGTGCCCTGCCGGTCATGACCCCGGCGCAGTCTGCACCCTCGGAGCGGATCGAGGAATTCATTGCCTATATGAAACCGTCCGGGTGCCGTCTGAGCCGGGCCGAGGCCGACAGTCAGCTTACGGCGGTCGGGTTCACGACCAAGGAGTTGCGGCCGGTGATTGGCAAGATGTTGCAAGAAGGAGAGGCGGTGATGCACACCGCAGATGACTCGCTCTCGCTTTCAGAAAAGGTGTGTTCCCAATGATCACCGCACGGATTGCGGCCTTGGTCGCGTTTGGTTTTCTGGCGGGATGCGACCTGCCGCCCGAGGGCGTGAGCAAAGAGGGTCTCGCACGCTATGACGCGGCGGCGGTATCTTTGGGATGCCGCCTTGTGACCGAACCGGATTATCTGGCCGCCGAAATCCAGACCGGGCTGGAGCGGCAGCAATTGCTGGATATCACCGCCTATAAACTGTCCTCGGGCGGAGCCGTTCGGCTGCCTGATGGGGGCGTTAAACTGACCACAGGAGCCTGTGCCTGAGAATGCTACGTCGTCTCTATCATCAACAGCCCGAGAGCTTTGCCTTCAGCCCCGCCAATCAGGCCTGGGCCGAGGGCCAGATCAGCAAATATCCCGAGGGCCGTCAGGCCAGCGCGATCATCCCGCTATTGTGGCGGGCGCAGGAGCAGGAGGGCTGGCTGAGCCGTCCGGCGATCGAGCATGTCGCCGACATGCTGGGGATGGATTACATCCGCGCGCTCGAAGTGGCCACGTTCTACTTCATGTTCCAGTTGCAGCCGGTGGGCAGCGTGGCGCATTTCCAGATCTGCGGCACGACGACCTGCATGATCTGCGGCGCCGAGGATCTGATTGCGGTCTGCAAGGACAAGATCGCGCCCAAGGCGTTCGAGTTGTCGGCGGATGGCAGGTTTTCCTGGGAAGAGGTGGAGTGCCTTGGCGCCTGCGCCAATGCGCCCATGGCCCAGATCGGCAAGGACTATTACGAGGATCTGACCGCGGCGCGGTTCTCGGAGATCATTGACGAACTGGCCGCAGGCAAGGTGCCGGTGCCGGGGCCGCAGAACGGGCGCTATGCCGCTGAACCGCAATCCGGGCTGACCAGCCTCACGGAGTTCGACAGCGGTCGTGCGCAGTATAACGCCAGTGCGCAGGCGGCGGTGGATATTGGCGACACGGTCAGGCGGATTGACGGCACCGAGGTGCCGCTTCTTACGCCTTGGCGGGACAAGGGTGTCATGCACAAACCCGCGCCCTCGGCGGTCAAGCAGAATGCCGATCCGGTGGCCATCGTGACCAAGGTGGCATCCGGCACCCCGGCGGACGCCACGGGTGCAACCAAAGCCGAGGCACAGGCGACGGCCACCGCGAAACCGGCTGTGGACCCTGCGACAGAGGCCGCGCCGGGCAAAAAGCCCGAAGTATTGAGCGCGCCGCGCGCGAGTGGCGCGGACAATCTCAAGATGATCAAGGGGGTCGGCCCCAAGCTGGAGGCGCTCTTGCACAGCATGGGCTTTTACCACTTCGATCAGATCGCGAAATGGACGGAGGAGGAGATCAGTTGGGTCGATCAGAACCTTGAGGGATTCAAGGGACGGGTCAGCCGGCACAACTGGGTTGAGCAGGCGAAGTTGCTGGCCGACGGCAAAGAGACGGAGTTCTCTGCCCGGGCCAAGAAAGGTGGCGTTTACTGAACACGCCTGGCTGAACATCACTGGGGGTAACTGTTATGTCTGATACGTCGAAACTGAGCACTTGCCAGATCATAAGCTGGGGCCTCGCGCTCTTGTCCGGGGTTCTGGTGCTCTGGTCCACATCCGGGGCGGTCGGGTTCTTTGCCGCGCTACTGTTGGGATTGGCCTTTGCGGTGTTCTTTGGCCTCGTGATTACGGGTCTGGTGTGCACCGGGTATAGCCCCGAGGATCGCGGGATCGAGGCGCGGGATGTCGAGGCGACGTTGCGGGGCGTGACAGGGATCACAGGCTACAAGGCCCCGGATGTCGAGGACGAGGCGCCTGCGCCCGTTGCCTCTCCGGTGGCCTCGCCCGCGCAATCGGCGGCGGTGAGTGTGGCGACGGTAGAAGCTGAGGCGGTGACGGAAACGGAAACGGCGGGCACGAGGCCCGCAGCTCTCTCGGCGGCGCGTGGCGGGGTGGCGGATGACCTCAAGCAGATCAAGGGTGTTGGGCCCAAGCTTGAAGAACTCTGTCACGAATTGGGCTTTTACCACTTTGACCAGATTGCAGGCTGGTCGGCGGCAGAGGTGGCCTGGGTCGATGAGAACCTCAAAGGGTTCAAGGGCCGGGTGAGCCGCGACAACTGGGTCGAACAGGCCAAGACCCTCGCCGCTGGTGGCGAGACAGAGTTTTCCAAACGCGTCGCAAAGGGCGGCGTTTACGAGGAATGATGCAAACGATGCGCAGTCAGGACAAAGACCGGCAAATGGCACGCAAGGGCCGCACCGTAGGTGTGGTGATTGCGGCAACCATGCTGATCTGGATGACGGTGCAGTGGCTGGGCGCACAGATGGACTGGCCGATCCGGTTCGTCTTTCTGTTCGATCTGGCCGCCATTGCCGCCTTTTTCTGGGCGTTGGTGGTGACCTATCAAATCTGGCGCATGCGCCGGGACAATCAGGGGTAGCGGAATGCTCAAGGACCAGGACCGTATCTTTACCAATCTCTACGGGATGCATGATCGCAGCCTCAAGGGGGCCTTGGCGCGTGGGCATTGGGATGGCACGTCCAAGATATTGCAGAACGGGCGTGACTGGATCGTGAACCAGATGAAGGCGAGCGGGCTGCGCGGGCGCGGCGGCGCGGGCTTTCCCACAGGCCTCAAATGGTCCTTCATGCCCAAGGAAAGCGACGGGCGGCCAAGCTATCTGGTGGTCAATGCCGATGAATCCGAGCCGGGCACCTGCAAGGACCGTGACATCCTGCGTTATAATCCCCATGCCCTGGTCGAGGGCATGGCCATCGCCGGTTACGCCATCGGTGCCACCGTGGGTTACAACTACCTGCGCGGCGAGTTCATGGACGAG
>JBLRXE010000243.1:0-4445 GCA_047920895.1 Roseovarius sp. | reverse complement strand
CGACGAGAAGCTTGATGACTTCAATCGCAAGGTGTTTCAGCCCCAGATCGACGGGTCCAAGACCGGGTTGGAGCTCCCGGGCATCGTCGATCAGGTCATCACCATGGCCGAGATCACGGGCGAGAATGGCCAGCCCCAGCGGGGATTTGTCTGCCAGACCCTGAACCCCTGGGGCTTCCCGGCCAAGGACCGGTCTGGCCGGCTGGATCTGATTGAGACCCCGCATCTGGGCAAGCTCATGGAGAAGATACGTGGCCCCGTTGTGCCCGCCGAACGCCGGTTGACCTACCAGCCCCCCGCACTTCCCGCACCCGCCACTGCGGCGGCTGACACTCCCAATGTTTCTCCCAATTGAAAGGAACTGATCCATGTCTCTCTGGAACGATTTCAACGATGCGCAATCCAACAGCAACATCATCCCCAAGGGCACGCTGGCAAAGGTGCGCCTGACACTGCGCCCGGGCGGGTTTGATGATCCGGCCCAAGGCTGGACCGGCGGCTATGCCAAGCGTGGCGGCACGGGCGCGGTGTTTCTTGATGCCGAATACACGGTGCTTGAGGGGCCCTATGCCAAGCGCAAGATCTGGTCGATGATCGGCCTCTACAGCCCCAATGGCCCGAACTGGGCCAATATGGGGCGCAGTCTGATCCGGGGCATCCTCAACTCATCTCGCGGGATTTCCGACAAGGACAACTCGCCTGAGGCGCAGGCGCGTCGCCGCATCGCCGGCTTCCATGAGCTTGATGGGGTGGAGTTCGTGGCCCGCATTGATGTCGGCAGCGATAGCAATGGCGAGGAAAAAAACGAGATCAAAAGCGCACTGGCGCCGAACCATCGCGATTACGCGACTGTCATGGGTCTTGGGGCACCTGCCATGTCGGGCGCACCCGCTGCGCCGTATCATGCCCCGCCCAGCACGCCGCCGCAGGCATCGCCGATGCAGCAGGGCTATAGCGCCTCTCCGCCACAAGCCCCGCGACAGCCAGTTCAAGCCCCGGCGCAGCCACCTGCCAGCCCCGGCTTCCCTGGTCGGCCCAGCTGGGCTGAGTGAGGGGATAAGCCATGCGATTGCGTCCCCGCCAGAAACTTTTTGTAGAGCGCAGCTTGGCTGCGCTCGCCACCCGCGGCAATACGCTGGGAATTTCGCCGACCGGATCTGGAAAAACGGTAATGTTGTCTGCGGTCACCGGCGCGAGTCTCGGTGAGGCTGATGCCAAAGCCTGCGTTCTGGCGCATCGCGATGAACTGACGGTGCAGAACCGCGAGAAGTTCGCCCGGGTCAATCCGAGCATCACAACATCGGTGGTGGATGCCACCGCCAAGTCCTGGGGCGGACAGGTCACCTTTGCCATGGTGCCGACGCTCAGCCGCGAGCGCAACCTGACTGCCATGCCGAAGCTGGACCTCTTGGTCATCGATGAGGCCCATCATGCTGTGGCTGACAGCTACCGTCGCATCATCGACCATGTGCGCGATGCCAATCCGGATGCACGCATATTCGGGGTCACGGCCACGCCAAATCGCGGCGACAAGAAGGGCCTGCGGGCGGTATTCGACAATGTTGCCGATCAGGTGCGTCTGGGCGAGTTGATCGCCTCGGGCCATTTGGTGCCGCCGCGCACCTTTGTCATCGATGTGGGTGTGCAGGACAAGCTCAAGGCCGTGCGCAAAACCGTGTCGGATTTCGACATGTCTGAAGTGGCCGAGATCATGGACCGCGCGCCAATCACCGAAGAGGTGATCCGCCATTGGCAGGACAAGGCCGCAGATCGCCCCACGGTCGTCTTCTGCTCGACAGTGGCACATGCCGCGCATGTGGCCGAGGCCTTCAACGCGGCCGGCATCCCCACGGGGCTGATCCATGGCGATCTGCCTGGCGAGGAGAGGCGCAACATCCTGGCGGCCTTCGCCCGCGGCGAAATCCGTGTGATCACAAACGTGGCCGTGCTCACGGAAGGCTGGGACCATCCGCCCACCTCCTGCGTCATCCTGCTGCGCCCCAGTTCCTACAAGTCCACCATGATCCAGATGGTGGGGCGCGGGCTGCGCACGGTCGATCCCGCCGAGTTCCCGGGCGTGGTCAAGACCGACTGCATCGTGCTGGATTTTGGCACATCAAGCCTGACCCATGGCACGCTGGAGCAGGATGTCGATCTCGACGGGGCCAGCGGCACTGGAGAAGCCCCAACAAAGACCTGCCCGGAATGCACGGCGGAAATCCCGCTCGGCTGCCGCGAATGTCCGATCTGCGGCGAAGTGCTGGTTGATGAAGAGGATGATACTGAAAGCCGCGAAGGCGCGCTCGGTGGGGCATTGTCCGGCTTTGTGATGACAGAAATCGACCTGCTGAAGCGCTCGAGTTTCTCTTGGGTTGATCTCTTCGGCGCAGAGGATGCGCTGATGGCCACTGGCTTCACGGCCTGGGGCGGCATCTTCTGGTATGAGGGTCAATGGTACGCCGTAGGCGGTGGCAAGGGTGTCCAGACCCGGCTCCTCGGCGTCGGTGAACGGTCCGTGTGCCTCGCGCAGGCCGATGACTGGCTCAATGAGAGTGAGACCGACGAGAGCGCGTTCAAGACGCGCGGCTGGCTGAGCCAACCCGCCACAGAAAAGCAGCTGCAATATCTCTCGGCTACCGCGCGCAGCGACTACGGCCTGACCCGCTACAAGGCCTCGGCCCTGATGACCTTCACCTTCAACAAACGCGATATCCGCAGTCTGATCCTGCAGGCGGCGTCAGCCGCGCGGGAGGCGGCATGAGCCATGTCGCATGCCCCCAGACCCCGGCCACGCTGGCTGTGGATTGCCCGGAGCGCCTGCGCCTGTGGCATCCGCGCTTTCAACCCTGCGCCGTCTGCCTGCGCCCCGCGCGAGGCTTCGGCTTCTTTGACCCCAAAACACCGCGCCCCCGCGCGCAGCGTTGGTTCTGTTCCATCGCCTGCCAGGGATTTTTTGCGGCGCGTTTCAAGAAAGGACTGAGCATGATCGGCATGAGTGAGGAAGAACGGCTGGCTGTCGCGCTGGTGATGAAGCGTCTGGGCCAGACCATGGATGAGATCGGCTGGCAGAAACGCCTCTGCGATCTGTCCGAGACCGATGTGACCGCGCTGATCGAGGAGGTGCTGGAAGGCTACGGCACCGAGCTGTCGCGCATCGCCAAATCGCAGGAGGTGCCCTTCTGATGCTGGATTACAACCACACACCAAGCTTCGCAGATCGTGTGAATGTCGCGGTCGATGCGGCGATCACTGCCGAGAATGCCAGCCGCACGCCCCGTGACTATCTCGGCGGCTCGCGCCTTGGCCATGCTTGCGAACGCGCCCTGCAATTCGAGTTCACGGCCACACCCAAAGACGCGGGCCAGGATTTCTCTGGCCAGTCGCTGCGCATCTTCGCCATTGGTCATGCGCTGGAGGATCTGGCCGTAGCCTGGCTGCGGGCTGCCGGGTTCGACCTCTATACCCGCAAAGGCAATCGGCCCGGCGGCGGCCAGTTCGGCTTCTCGGTCGCGGCTGGGCGCATTCGCGGTCATGTCGATGGCATCATCGCCTCCGGGCCCGAGGGTTTTGGTCTGGCCGTTCCTGCGCTCTGGGAGTGCAAGACGATGAATGCCAAGAACTGGCGCGCCTGTGTCAAGGATGGTGTTGCCAAATCCAAGCCGGTCTATGCAGCCCAGATCGCGGTATATCAGGCCTATATGGAGCCATCTGTTCCTGGCATCTCGGCTGCGCCCGCGCTCTTCACCGCGATCAACAAGGACACGGCCGAGCTCTACCACGAGCAGGTCCCCTTCGATGCCGGGCTGGCACAGCGCATGTCCGATCGCGGTGTGCGGATACTGCGCGCCACAGATGCAGGCGAGTTGCTGCCCCGCGTTGCCGCCAATCGCGATTTCTTCGAGTGCCGCTTCTGCCCTTGGGCAGAGCGCTGCTGGAGCCTGCCCACATGAGCGATGCCCCGCAAGACCCGCCTGAACCTACCAAGATTCCCGATACGCCCAAGGAGAGAGCCATGACCGATGATCACGATGACCGGCCTACATCCTCTGAGCCGCCAAAGGAGAACCTGATCCATTTCAATCCATGGCGCGATTTTAACCCGAATTATGCATGAAGGGTTGGCGAGGGTGGCGTAACCTTATGAAAAGCTGTATTTTTGGTTGTTCCGACCGAAAACTACAGTTTCCACGGCAGGCCCCCTCACCATGAAGCAATCTATCCCCGCCGCACCAGTTTTGTCACCAGTGAACGGCAAGCCCGTGCTGATTAATTTCGATGGGGCGGACATGAGTTCGGATGCAGGCCTGACGCTTCTGCGGGAAGTCGAGCGTCGGATGAGCTTGTCCGGCGTGTTGGCATCCTGCCTTGCCGATCCTCGCGATCCATCAAAGGTCCGGCACAGTCTGGAAGACATTATTCGGTTCCGTATGATGATGATTGCCGCG
>JBLRXE010000242.1:0-4446 GCA_047920895.1 Roseovarius sp. | reverse complement strand
CCGATGCTGGCGGTGCTGCCCACGGTAGAGATGGCGAAGCGGACCTCACGCGGGCGGATCGATCCGCTGATTGAAGAAAGCCCGGCGCTAAAGGAGCGCGTCAGTCCAGCCCGCTCGCGCGATGCGGGCAATTCGATGCTGTCCAAGGAATTCCCCGGCGGTATTCTGGTGCTGACCGGTGCGAACAGCGCGACGGGCCTTCGCTCGATGCCCGCGCGCTATGTCTTCCTTGATGAGGTCGATGCCTATCCAGCCTCGGCCGACGAGGAAGGCGATCCTGTCAGTCTGGCAGAGGCGCGCACCACGACCTTCGCGCACAGGCGCAAGGTGTTCATGGTCTCGACGCCGACGATCCGAGGGTTGAGCCGGATTGAACGCGAGTTTGAGGCGAGTGATCAGCGGCGGTATTTTGTCCCGTGCCCGCATTGCGGCCAAATGCAATGGCTGCAATTTGAACGGCTGCGCTGGGATAAGGGGCAGCCTGTCTCCGCAGCCTACCACTGCGCAGGATGTGAAAAACCCATCGCAGAGCACCATAAGACGGAGATGCTGGCGCGGGGCGAATGGCGAGCAACCGCTGTTAGCACCGATCCAAACGCGATCGGCTTCCACATCTCAGCGCTGTATTCGCCGATCGGCTGGAAAAGCTGGGAACAGGTCGCGCGGGAGTGGCTGGCAGCGCAAGGCTCTGACGAGATGCTGCGCGCCGCGCGCAACACGCTGCTGGGCGAAACCTGGATTGAGAGCGGGGAGGCCCCGGAATGGCAACGGCTGGCGGATTGCCGCGTGTCTTTCCCGGCACAGATCCCCGCGGGCGGGTTGTTCCTGACGGCGGGCGCAGATGTGCAGAAAGACCGGATCGAGGTCGATGTCTGGGCTTGGGGCCGCGGGTTACAGAGCTGGCTTGTCGATCACATCGTCATTCCGGGCGGACCGGATGATCCGGCGTGCTGGGACAAGCTGACTTCGCTTCTGGGCCAGACATGGGTGCATGAACACGGCGCTGTCATGCCCCTGGCGAAGTTGGCCATCGACACAGGGTATGAGACGGCGGCCGTTTACGCTTGGTCTCGCAAGCAAGGGATCGCGCAGGTCGCACCTGTGAAGGGGCTCGAGGGGTTCAATCGGGCCACGCCGGTCTCAGGGCCGACATTCGTCGATGCCACGGTGAATGGCCGCAAGCTTAAACGCGGCGCGCGGCTCTGGACCGTAGCCACCGCCACTTTCAAGGCGGAGACCTATCGATATCTTCGGATTCAGAAGCTGTCAGATGAAGATCGCGCGCTGGGCGTGGCACCGCCTGCCGGGACCATTCACCTGCCTGACTGGGCGGACAGCGAATGGTTGAAACAGCTGGTGGGTGAACAGCTGGTGACGATCCGCAACAAGCGCGGCTTTGCCCGCCAGGAATGGCAGAAGCTGCGCGAACGCAATGAAGCACTGGACATCCGCGTCTATGCCCGCGCCGCGGCCTGGATCCTCGGCGCCGACCGCTTTGATGAGCGGATGTGGCGACAGCTGGAAAAACAGGCCGGGGTCGAGACCATCCCAGCTGCCACCAAAGCCGACACTGACACACTGTCCGAGCCTCAAGCTGGAAGGGTTGCCGCCCCGCGCAAGCGCGGTTGGCGGGTAAGCACGCCAAAATACATGGAATAACCTATGACCCTCGATGATCTCAAATCACGCCACAGCGCGTTGCTGGCGGCCCGGTATAGCGGCACGCGCTCTGTGAGCTACGATGGCAAGACCCTGACCTATGGTACCGATGCTGAATTAGCGGCCGCCGTCTTCGACATCGAACGGCGCATCGCAAAGGCCGAGCGCGGCACTGGGCGCATCTCTCGCCCCCATGCCGTAAAGGACCTGTGATGAACTGGAGGCAGCGCCTCGGGGCTTTTGTCGGTGGCTTTGATGCAGGCCAGCATCATCGCCGTCTGCGCGGGTTCCAGGCGACGCGCGCCCATGTGAATGCGCTGATTGCGGCGTCTGGACCTGATATCACTGCGCGCGCCCGCTGGTTGGTGCGTAACAATGGCTATGCGGCCAATGCGGTTGAGAGCTGGGCTGCAAATACCGTAGGCGACGGGATCAAACCAATCTCGCAAATTGCAGATGCGGCGCACAAGGAAGAACTGCAACGCCTTTGGCTGGCCTGGACCGATGAAGCAGACAGCGAAGGCCTGACCGATTTCTATGGACTGCAACGGCGCGCGGCGCGCGAAGTATTTCTGGCCGGTGAGGTCTTCTTTCGGATCAGGCCACGGCGCAGCAGCGACGGATTATCTGTTCCCTTGCAGCTACAGATGTTGCCCGCCGAAATGTTGCCGCTGCATCAAACGGGTATGGCTGGCAATGGGAATGCCATCCGTCAGGGGATCGAGTTCGACCGGGTCGGACGCCGTGTGGCCTATCACTTCCTGCGCCGACATCCGGGCGACAGCACCGATCCAGGGCTGGCTGGCGAAATGGTGCGCGTACCCGCCTCAGAGGTCATCCATGTCATCGACCCCGTCGAAGCGGGTCAATTGCGTGGGGTCTCAAAGCTGGCGCCGGCCATCGTGAAGCTGTTTCTGCTCGATCAGTATGACGATGCCGAGCTCGACCGCAAAAAGGTCGCCGCGATGTACGCGATGTTCGTCACCTCGCCCGCACCAGAAAACCCCCTGCTGCCGTCCGAGGATGACGACACGCTGGGCGGCTTCGAGATCAGCCCCGGCCAGGTTGTGCGACTGGATCCGGGCGAGGATGTGACCGTGGGCCAACCTGCAGATTCAGGCGCGACCTATGAGCCGTTCCAATACCGCACGCTGCTTCAGGTCGCCTCGGCGCTGGGCATTCCCTATCCCTATCTAACCAATGACATGGTGAAAGGTAACTTTTCGAACTCGAGGCTTGCGCTGATCGAATTCCGCCGCCGCGTCTCGGCCTGGCAGCATTCGGTGATGGTCTTTCAACTGTGCCGTCCTGTCTATGCGCGCTGGATGGACGCGGCCGTGTTGTCGGACGCATTCGTACTGCCCGGCTATGAGGTCGACCGGTCGCGGTTGCTTGCCGCAAACTGGCTGCCAACCAAATGGGATTGGGTCGATCCACTCAAAGACGCCAATGCTGAAATCGCCCAGATCGAAGCGGGTCTCAAATCCCGCACACAAGCCATCGCAGAGCGTGGCTATGACGCAGAACAGGTCGACCGTGAAATTGCGGCGGAGCGCGAGCGCGAGCGATTGCTGGGACTGGACTTTCGAAGACCAGGATCGCCAGCACAAGGCGTGCAGGCGGTGCCGAGCTCGGATGAAGATGACGGCGAAGACGCCCAATCGACAGATGAAACTGATGATGCGGATGACCCTTCGCGCAAGCCTGAGGACCAGCCCTGATGCTCCATGCCCGCATTGCCACGCGCGCCTTCAACACGCCTCTGCTGGTTGAACCCTCCAAGGCCATGGCGTTTCTGTCGGGGTTCGGGCCGCGCATTCTCGGGCGACAGGTCGAGATGGTGGAGCCGGATGGCGCGAACGAGGGCGTAGTGCTCCTACCCGCCCGCGCTAGCATCCTCGCCGGAAACCTCGCTGTGCGCCTGCATCAAAATGGCGACGCGCCCTATCCGGTCGTGGACGGCATCGCCGTGATCGAGATCTCCGGTGTGTTGATCCACCGCGGCGGCTGGATCGGCCAGTCCTCTGGCCAGACCAGCTATGAAGGGATCGCGGCGCAGATCGATGCCGCAGCGGGCGACCCGTCTGTGCGCGGCCTTGCGTTGGAAATCGACAGCTTTGGCGGCGAAGTTGCGGGGATATTCGACCTCGCAGATCGCATTCGTGCAATTCGGGCGAGCAAGCCGGTCTGGGCCTTCGTGGCTGAGCACGCCTTCTCGGCAGGATACGCGCTGGCCAGCCAGGCTGATCGCATTCTGCTGCCCCGCACCGGGGCCGTTGGCAGCATCGGTGTCGTCGTGATGCATGCCGACCTCAGTGGCGAGCTTGATCAGGACGGTGTGCGTGTGACCTTGATCCATTCAGGGCGGCATAAAGTGGATGGCAATCCGTATCAGCCCCTGCCTGATGCCGTTCGTGATGACATTCAGCGCGAAATCGATGTGTTGCGGTTCCTCTTTACGCAGACCGTCGCGGCAGGACGTGCGGAACGGTTAAGTCAGGAGGCCGCCCTCGCGACCGAAGCCGCAACCTATCGCGGGGCAGACGCTGTCGCCGCGGGTCTCGCTGATGAGGTCATCGATCTGCAGCGCGGTTTTGCTGCGTTCCGACAGCGCGTGGCAAACACGCCGACACTCGCACCCGCGCGCGCGTCGCGCGCGACAGCACTCCAGCCCCGCAAACCAACCCAACCGAAAAAGGAGGCACAGATGGCCACCCAAACTGACACCAAAGACATCACAAACAGCGCTGCAGAGAATGATGCTGAAGACACCCTGCGAGAAGAGAC
>JBLRXE010000241.1:0-4450 GCA_047920895.1 Roseovarius sp. | reverse complement strand
CCATCGGTATCGACATGGTCGCAGGCCCCACCGATAGCCTGATCCTCGCCGATGACACGGCGGATGCCGAAACCGTCGCCGCCGATCTGGTCGGACAGGCCGAACATGGCGCCAATTCCCCCGTCTGGCTGGCCACCACGCACCGGCCACTGGCCGAGGCCGTGATCGCCCGGGTTCCCGTCCTCATCGCCAGCCTGCCAGAGCCGAACCGCGCCGCCGCCACCGCCGCCTGGCGTGATCTGGCCGAGGTGGTGCTCTGCGACAGCCCCGACGAAATGGCGCGCTACGCCGATGCAAAAGCGCCCGAACACCTGCATGTGCAGGCGCGTGACCTGCCGTGGTGGCGGCTGCGTCTGCGCGCCTATGGCTCGCTCTTTCTGGGCGAGACCACCACCGTGGCCTTTGGTGACAAGGCGGCAGGCCCCAACCATGTCTTGCCCACCTCTGGGGCTGCGCGCTATACGGGGGGGCTATCGGTGCACAAGTTCCTTAAAACCGTCACCTGGCAAGAGGTGGACGAGCGCGCGCTGCCCGATCTCGCGCGTGTCACCGCCAACCTCAGCCGCGCCGAACGGATGGAGGGGCATGCCCGCAGCGCAGACATCCGCCTTGGCCCGATTGGCCGCGCGGCACGCTCGACAGGATAAGGCCGTAAGATGAAAACCGTGGGTATTCTGGGGGGCATGGGGCCCGAGGCAACCATCCTGCTGATGCAGAAACTGCTGGCCGCCGTGCCCGCGCGCGACGATAGCGACCATATTCCCCTCATCGTGCATCAAAACCCGCAGGTGCCCAGCCGCATCAAGGCGCTGATCGAAGGCACCGGAGAGGACCCAGGCCCGGTGCTTGCGCGCATGGCACGCGATCTGCACGCGGCGGGCGCTCAGGGGCTGGCCATGCCCTGCAACACCGCGCATCACTACGCGCCTGCCGTGGTGGAGGCCACGCCCCTGCCCTTTCTCAACATGCTGGAGCTCACGGCAGAGGCGCTTGCCACGCAAGGGGCGCGGCGGATCGGCATGCTCGCCTCGCCCGCGACCCGGCTGGCGGGCGTCTTTGCCACACCCTTTGCCACCCATGGGCTGACGCCGATTTTCCTGTCCGATGACAGCAATCTCTTGGCCATCATCCGCGCGGTCAAGGCGGGCGCGGCGCTGAAAGCCCTCAAACCGCGCCTTGCCCAAGAGGCCGGGGCGCTCTTGGCCCAAGGGGCCGATCACCTGCTGGTGGCCTGCACGGAACTCTCCCTGATGACCGATGCCCTGCCCGCAGCGACGCCCCATACCGACAGCCTCGATTGCCTGACGCAGGCCATCGCAGAATTTGCCAAGGGCTGAAGGCTCTCAGTCTTCGAGGTGTAGGTAGACCCGCCGGTTCTGGCGGCCTTTCTTTTCGACCTTGCCAAGGCGCAACCGCCCGATTTCGCCAGTGCGCGCCACATGGGTGCCGCCGCAGGGTTGCAGATCGACCTGATCCGCCCCCTGCCCGATCCGCACCAGACGCACCCGGCCAGAGCCCATGGGGGGGGCCACCGACATGGTCTTGACCAGCCCCGGATTGGCGCGCAGCGCGTCCTCGGTGATCCAATCCTCGGTCACGGGCAAATCGCGATCAACCAACTGATTGAGATAGTCCTCGAGCGTGTCACGGTCGGTGGGGGACTCGGGCATGTCGAAATCCAGACGGCTGCGCGTTTCGGCAATGGCCCCGCCCGAAACCGGCAGCGGGATCACCACCGACAACAGATGCAGCGCCGTGTGCATCCGCATCAGACGATACCGCCTTGGCCAGTCAATCGCCTGCCGCAGGCTGGCACCAATGGGCGGCAGCGGCACCGGCTCGGCCACGACAAGCGCGATCTGCTCGCCTTCGGCCTTGACCGTCGTGGCAACAGGCAGGCTGCGCCCCTGCCACAAAAGCCGCCCGCTATCGCCCGGTTGGCCGCCGCCCGTAGGATAAAACAGCGTCTGATCCAGCACGATCCCGCCTTCGGGCGTATGCGCCACGACGACACCCGCCGCCTCGGTCTGATAGGCATCCTGCCGAAAGAGTGGAGCGGTCATCGTCCGTCGCCCTCGCCGCCACCATCGACATCGCCCTCGGTCAGGGCGGCGGGGCTTTGGCTTGTGACTTGCGCAGCAGGGTCTTTCGGCTCTTGCGCGCCAACCGGCGCGTTGCGGAACCACACATCCTGTTGCGGGAAGGGAATTTCGATCCCCTCTTCGACAAAGCGGCGGGCAATCTCGTGGTTCATGTCGGATCTGACACTGGCCACCCAGTTGACGTCGCGCAGGATCGCCCGAATCTCGAAATCCAGTGAACTTGCGCCAAAACCCTGGAACAGAACATTGGGTGGCGGCTGCATCAGCACCATCGGATGCGCCTCGGCCACCTCGCGCAGGATTTTCTCGACCCGGCGCGTATCGGTGCCATAGGCCACACCCACTGGCACAATCGCCCGGCCCACGGTATTGCCACGGGTGTAATTCGTCACCGTGCCACTGACGAAATCGGCATTGGGGACGATCACATCGGTGCGGTCAAAGGTCTCGATCCGGGTCGAGCGCACCGAGATCGCGCGCACATAGCCATGCTGCCCGCCCACCTCGATCCAGTCGCCCTCGGAAATGGGCCGCTCGATCAGCAGGATAATACCCGAGACAAAGTTGGACACGATATTTTGCAGGCCGAAACCGATACCCACGGACAGCGCACCCGCCACGATGGCCAGCGAACTCAGGTCGATCCCCGCCGCCGTGATCGACACCAGCGCCGCGAGGAATATCCCCACATAGCCCACGCCGGACACGATGGCATTGCGACCGCCCATGTCCAGCTTGGTCTTGGGCAGGATCGAATTCTTGAGCGTGCCCTGAATCAGCCGCGTGATCAGATAACCAAGGGTGAATACCCCCGCGAGGATCAGGAACCCAGTAGGCGACAACGTTATTCCGCCAAGGCTCACACCTTGGGTAAAGCGCAGCCACGCCTCTTGCAGTTGCGCAGGCCGCGCGCCCCAGATGAGCGCAAAAATCGGCACCGAGGCCACAACGAGGACAAAGCCCAGAAGCACCGGAAAGAGCGAATCCTCGATGCTCTGAGCCGTGCCGCGCAGCATGATATAGACCTCTGACAACACCCGCTGGATCACCAGCAGCGCCGCGATCATCATCAGCGACAACAGCGCGGGCAACATCATCGCCTCGGCGGCGGACATATAGCCAATGGCCGACAAAAGCGGCGCAAGGATCGCCAGCACCCAGAGGGAGCGGGCGAAAATGCGCACCAGCCGACTGCGGAAGGTTTGCTCGGTCTCGGCCACAGCCATCGCCGCCTTGCTGTGGCGCATCAAGAGCCGTGCCAGCCGCAGCAAGAGTAGCGAGGCCAGCACCATGAGCGGAAAGATCATGACATTGCGGGCCGCTTCCGACCAGTCGAAACCGTCCGCCAGGTTCTTGACATACGAAAATCCGGCGACAACCAGACCCAAGGACGCGCCACAGAACCGCCCGGAGTAGCGTTCCGACGGATCAAGCGTGAGCAGTGGCAATTGGCGATCATCTCGGGGAAAGACACGCAGCGTCAGCCAGCGCGCCAAGAGCAGGATGAAGGCAGCCGCTGGCAGCGACTCGATCACAATGGTTCCCTTGGCCCCCAACAGACCCGTGATATTCGCCGCCCAGACAATGGCGGTGATCCCCAGATAAGGCAAAAGCCATTCGCCCAGCGAAATCGCAAAGGCACCCAGGCGGCGACCGGCGCTGGGTGCTTCTCCCAGCACCCGCGCCGTGACACGCGTGGTCCATATCCGGCCCCGCGCAATCAGCAAGAGGCCGATCAGGCCAAGGGCGACAACCCCCGGCAAATTGCCCTGAAACCGGGTTCGGCGAAAATTGCTCTGCCAATTGGCTGCCGTTTCCGCCCGCACCGTATCGACAGCGCGATAGAGCGCCCCAACCGCCCTTGGCCAATGCAACGGGTTGACCGGGGATGGTCCAAGCCGCAAGAGGGCCTCGGTCTGGCGATCACGGATGGTCGCGTCAATGCTTGCCACCAGCCCATCGGCGCGACTACGCGCCAGATCCGCCAGCTTGACCGGCGCCTCGAGCCGGGCAAGGCGTCGGTTCAGTTCCGCCCGCTGCGCGGCGATCCCCTCGGCTTCCTCACCGTTTTCAGGAGCGCCCCCCAGAGCCGAGACCTGGGCACGCACGGTCCGGATCGCCGCGGCATTGAGCCCCTGCATTTCAAGAAACTGCTGCCGCCAGCCGTTGACCAGACTACGCATGTTCTCAAGGTCTTCGCTCGAGGCCGTGCCATCGGCAATCATGGCATCGGCATTTTCTAAGGTTACCGAACCTTGATGGGTGCTAATTGGGTTTAACCCCAATTCTTTCAGTAGGTTTTTAAATTCCACAGGGGACATCCCATAAAATTTACCATCGGCGTACCC
>JBLRXE010000240.1:0-4482 GCA_047920895.1 Roseovarius sp. | reverse complement strand
GTCGCATCCTGATCGTAACCTCTGGCGGGGTGATCGGCATGGTCATGCGCCACGCCCTCGGGCTTGATATTGCGGGCATGTCCAAAGTCATGTTGCAGGTGATGAACAGTTCGCTGCACCGGCTTGAGCATGTGCATGACATGCTGATGGTGGGCACGTTCAACGCCACGCCCCATCTCGACACACCCGACCGGGCGCATGCCCGCACCTTTATCTGACAACAAGAGGAACGCGCCATGAAACTCTACTATGCCAAGGGCACCATCTCGATTGCGGTGGTCATCACGCTGCATGAGGCGGGGCTGGATTTCGAGCCGGTGCGCCTCGATTTCCGGGCGGGCGAGCAATCCGGCGCCGCGTATCTCGCGATCAATCCCAAGGGGCGTGTTCCGGCCCTTGTCACCGACCGGGGCATCCTGACTGAAACCGGCGCGATCCTCGATTTCATCGCCGACACCACGCCGCAGGCCGGATTGCGCCCCGCCGATCCCTATCAGGCCGCCAAGATGCGTGAGGCCATGTATTACCTCGCCTCCACCATGCATGTGAACCATGCCCACAAGATGCGCGGCCACCGTTGGGCAGATCAGCAAAGCTCGTTTGACGATATGAAGGCCAAGTCGGTGCAAACCATGACCGACAGCGCGGCTTATGTGGAAAACCATGTGCTCACCGGGCCTTTTGTGCTGGGAGATACGGTCTCGCTCGCCGATGCCTATCTCTTTGTCGCTTGCAGCTGGCTTGAAGGGGATGGGGTGGACGTGGCGCAATTCCCCAAGATCACCACCTTCATGCAGGCGATGCGCGCGCGCGCCTCTGTGGCGCGGGTGATCGCGGATGACATGATCTGAGAGGCTGACATGACACATCTCTGGGTAAGGGCCGAACAGCGGCCAAACGAGGAACGCGTGGGGTTGACCCCCGAAGGCGCGGCGCAACTCGTTGCCAAGGGCCTCCGCGTGACGGTGGAACACAGCCACAACCGCGCCATTCCGATCGACGGCTACCGCGCGGCGGGCTGTGCGATTGCGTCCGAAAATTCATGGCCCACCGCCCCCGCCGAGGCGATCATCTTCGGGCTCAAGGAACTGCCTGAGGATGGCACGCCCCTGCCACACCGCCACATCATGTTCGGCCATGCCTTCAAGGGGCAACATGCCGGCAAGCGATTGTTGCAGCGGTTCAAGGCCGGGGGCGGCACGCTCTATGATCTGGAATACCTCATCGATGAGACCGGCCGCCGCGTCGCCGCCTTTGGCTATTGGGCGGGCTATGCGGGGGCGGCGGTGTCGCTCATGGCTTGGGCCGCGCAACAGGGCGGCGCGGTCTGCCCACCTGTCGATACCTATCCGGGACGCGACGCGCTGCTGGCCGATCTTGGCGCGCGGCTTGATGCTACGGGCACCCCCCGCCCTCGTTCCATTGTCATCGGCGCCTTGGGCCGCGTGGGCACCGGGGCGGCAGACCTCTGCGATGCAATGAATGTCCCCGTCACCCGCTGGGACATGGCCGAGACCGCATCGGGCGGGCCGTTCCCGGAAATCCTCGCGCATGACATTTTCCTCAACTGCATCTTCGCACGCCCCGGCACGCCGGTTTTCGTGCCAAAATCCGCGCTTGATCAGCCCCGCCAATTGACCGTGATCGGCGATGTGGCCTGCGATCCCGACAGCGATTACAACCCGGTGCCAGTCTATGACGCGGCAACCACTTGGGCGGCCCCCGTTCTGCGCGTGCACAACACCCCGCCCCTCGACGTGATGGCCATCGACAACCTGCCCTCGCTCTTGCCGCGCGAATCCTCGCAGGATTACGCGGGGCAGTTGCTGGCATCCCTGCTGACGCTCGATGCGCTGGATCAAGGGGTCTGGGCGCGGGCCGGAGCGATCTATCAAACACATGTGAAGGAGGTCTGAGACATGACAATCCACTGGTGCGGCACCGGCCTGTCGGCCATTCCCGGCCTGCGACGGCTGATCGAGGCGGGGCATGAGGTGACGGTCTGGAACCGCTCGACCGACAAGGCGCGGGCGGCGGTAGGCGATCTCACGGACAAGATCCACGCCTTTGACAAGGACGCCCTGGCCAAGGCGCTCGAACCAGGCGACGTGGTGGTCTCGATGCTGCCCGGCGATTGGCACGTCCCACTGGCGGAACTGTGCCTTGAGACGGGCGCGCATTTCGTGTCCTCCTCCTATATCGCCCCCGAGATGCGCGCCCTTGATGAGGCGGCGCGCGAAAAAGGGCTGCGCTTTGTCAACGAAATCGGGCTTGATCCCGGCATCGACCACCTGATGGCGCATCATCTGGTGGCCGACTATCGTGCGTCTCAAGCCTTCGACGCCGGCAACGACCTCAGCTTCACCTCCTATTGCGGTGGCGTACCAAAACTGCCGAACCCCTTTCGCTATAAATTCAGCTGGTCGCCCCTGGGCGTGCTCAAGGCGCTGCGCTCACCCTCGCGCTCGGTCCGGGATTTCTCGGAACTCAAGGTCGCGCGGCCATGGGACGCGATTTCCAGCTATGACGCGCCGCTGCCCGTGCCCGAGACCTTCGAGGTGTACCCCAACCGCGACTCGCTGCCCTTCATCGCTGATTACCGCTTTGATCCCGACTGGCGGATCAAGGATTTCGTCCGCGGCACGCTGCGTCTGAATGGCTGGGCAAACGCATGGAAGGACGTCTTTGCCGAAATCGAGACGCTGGACGGTGCTGCGGGCGATGCTAGGCTCAAGGAGATGTCAGATCAGTTCTGGCAAGAGAATGCCTATGACGAGGGCGAGCCGGACCGCGTCGTGCTCTGCGTTGGTCTCACGGCGGAAAAGGCCGGGAAGCCCGTCTGGCACAAAAGCTATGTGATGGATGCCTGGGGCGATGCGCGCGGCACAGCTATGGCGCGGCTCGTGTCGATCCCGGTCTCGCTTGCGGTCGAGTCGGTGCTGGCGCGGGAAATCCCCGCCGGTGTCAGCGCGGCCCCCCATGATCCGAAACTGGTCGCGCGCTATTTGGACGAGGTCAACCGGCTGGCGCAGCATCTGACGGTCGTCGATCACCTGAGCTGAGCGTTTCGGCGCGAGGTCGAATTTGAGTATTTGCACCATAAAGACGCCAAGTCAGGTTTCTTCTTGGCAAAAATACTCAAATCCGCCGCGGCCCCACGTCAGAACGGAACGTCATCCGCGCCGGTGATGAAACGGGCGACCACCTTCTTGGTGCCCGCCTTGTCAAAGGCGATCTCGAGCTTGTCGCCCTCGATGGCGATAATCGCGCCATAGCCGAATTTCTGATGAAAGACGCGCTCGCCCACCGTATGCGCGCTGAGCGCCTCGGCGTCGATGATGCTGTGACGCGCCTCGCGGGGTTGGGTCATGGGGCGTTCGCCGCCGCGCGCCTGAAGCCGCCGCCAACCGGGGCTGTTGTAGACATTGGCCTCAGCGGCGCGACTTTCGATGCCGGAACCGGCCGCAGCCCCGTAATTGCCCCCATAGAGACCCGGAGGGGTGAGCACATCGACATGCTCTTCGGGCAATTCATCAATGAAGCGCGACGGCATCTGCGATTGCCACTGGCCATAGACCCGCCGGTTACCGGCAAAGGAGATGGTGCAGACCTCCTCGGCGCGGGTGATGCCGACATAGGCCAGCCGCCGCTCCTCCTCCAGCCCCCGCGTGCCGCTCTCGTCCATCGAGCGTTGCGACGGGAACAGCCCGTCCTCCCATCCCGGCAGGAACACGGCGGGAAATTCCAGGCCCTTGGCGGCGTGGAGCGTCATCAGCGTGATCTTCTCGCCCGCCTCGTCGCTTTCGTTGTCCATGATCAGGCTGACATGTTCGAGAAAGCCTTGCAGGTTTTCGAACCCTTCCAGCGCCTTCACCAGTTCCTTGAGGTTTTCGAGCCGTCCGGGCGCCTCGGGCGTCTTGTCGTTCTGCCACATGGCTGTGTAGCCGCTCTCATCAAGGATGATCTCGGCCAGTTCCATATGGCTGAGATCGGCGTCGCCGGTCATCCGGCCCCAGCGGGCGAGACCATCGAGAAGCCGGGCCAGCTCCACCGCGCCCTTGCCCTTGATCGCGCCGGAACAGATGGCCAGACCCGCGCCGTCAACCAGACCGAGACCGTTGTCGCGCGCCGTGCGCTGGATCGTCTGCACCGCCTTGTCGCCGAGGCCGCGCTTGGGCGTGTTGACGATCCGCTCGAAGGCCAGATCGTCGGCGGGCGAGGTGACGAGGCGGAAATAGGCCATGGCGTCGCGGATCTCCATCCGCTCGTAAAAGCGCGGGCCGCCTATCACGCGGTAGGGCAGACCGATGGTCAGAAACCGATCCTCGAAGGCGCGCATCTGGTGGGAGGCGCGCACGAGAATGGCCATGGCATCCAGACCGAAGGCCCGCATCCCGCGCGTGCCGCGGCTCATCGCATCCACCTCTTCGCCGATCCAGCGCGCCTCTTCCTCGCCGTCCCAATGGCCGATCAGGCGGACCT
>JBLRXE010000239.1:0-4514 GCA_047920895.1 Roseovarius sp. | reverse complement strand
CGACGGGGATGCCGCGACCATTGTCGCTGACCGAAACCGAGGAATCGACATGGATAGTGACGTTCACGGCATCGGCATGACCGGCCAATGCCTCGTCGATGCCGTTGTCCACGACCTCATACACCATATGGTGCAGACCAGAGCCGTCATCGGTATCACCGATATACATCCCAGGACGCTTGCGGACTGCCTCTAACCCCTTGAGAACCTTGATGGAATCAGCACCATATTCTTCGGGTGCGGCGACGGGTTCGGACATGCGGTTTTTCCTTCGGAAGTTTTGCCATTTTATACGAAGTCTGGGGGGGAATGTCACGTCATTCCCCCATATTTTGCGCCACGTCCGATGCCCTCCTCTTTCCTTCAGCGGCGTTTCGCGCGAACAAGACTTATGGCGATTCTCCACTTTCTCCGTGACAACGCGCCCTGGCTCACCGCCGGGGTTTTGCTGACATTCCTGAGCAGTTTCGGGCAGACCTATTTCATCTCGATCTTTGCGGGGGAAATCCGCGACGCCTTTGGTCTCAGCCACGGGCAATGGGGCGGCATCTATATGCTGGGCACCACGGCTTCGGCGCTGGTGATGGTCTGGGTCGGGGGGCTGACCGACCTCTTTCGCGTGCGCAGGCTGGCGCCGCTGGTTCTGCTGCTCATGGTCGGGGCCTGTCTCTTTATGGCGGTCAACCCGGTCTGGTGGCTCTTGCCGTTGGTGATCTTTGCGCTGCGTCTGACCGGACAGGGCATGCTCAGCCATCTGGCGGTGGTCGCCATGGCGCGCTGGTTCGTGGCGGCACGCGGCAAGGCACTCTCCATCGCCACCCTGGGCTTTGCACTGGGCGAGGCGTTCTTGCCACTCATTTTCGTGTCACTCTTGACGGTCTATGACTGGCGCATGCTCTGGGTGGCGGCGGCCGTGGTGGCCGGCTTGGGCATTCCGCTCTTGCTGATACTCTTGCAGCAGGAACGCACCCCGCAAAGCTGGGCCGGGTCCAGCCAGTCGCTGGGCATGGACGAGCGCCACTGGACCCGCCGCCAGACGCTGCGGCATTCTCTCTTTTGGTTCATGGTGCCCGCCCTTCTGGGGCCTTCCGCCTTCAACACCGCGTTTTTCTTTCATCAGGTGCATATCGCCGAGGTCAAGGGCGTGAGCCATGTGGCACTGGTGGCGATGTTTCCGGTCTATACGGCGGTGGGCATCGCCGCGATGATCCTCTCGGGTTGGGCGCTGGACCGGCTGGGCACGGCGCGGCTCCTGCCCTTCATGCAAGTGCCGATGGTCGTGGCCTTTCTGCTCTTTGCCGCGTCCGGGGGGCCGGGCCTTTTGCTCTTGGGGTTCGTGTTTCTGGCGCTGACCACGGGGGCCAACAGCACGCTGCCCAATGCGTTCTGGGCGGAATTCTATGGCACCGCCCATCTGGGCAGTATCAAGGCCATGGCCGCCGCCGTCATGGTTCTGGGATCGGCCATCGGGCCGGGGCTGACCGGGCTGGGGATTGATCTGGGCCTCGGGGTCGAGACGCAATTCATCCTTATCGCGGGCTATTTCGTCTTTGCCAGCGGGATGATGACCATCGGCGTGCTGCGCGCACGCCCGGCACTATCTCTGTCGCCGTAGATAGACGTAATAAGCACCACCGCCGCCATGTTTCAGATGCGCCTCGGTGATTTGCAACACGAGCGGCCCCAAGGGCTGCATCCGCAACCATTGTGGCACATTGTGGCGCAACACCCCGTGCCGCACCGGGATCGGCCCGCCGGTGTCGCGATCCTTGCCCTTGCCCGTCACCACCAACACCAGCCGCAGCCCCGCCGCATGTGACCGCAGGATGAACCCGGTCAGCGCCGGATGCGCGCGGTCCATCGTCATGCCGTGCAGGTCGATCTTGGCCTCAGGCACCAGCTTGCCGCGCTTCATCCGGTGAAACGCCTTCTTGTCCATCTGCACCGGCACAGTGGCCACCCGCTCGGAGAGACCAGGCAACACATCATGCACAGGCGGTGTGCCCGCCGCGCGCTGACCGATCTGGAAATCCTCAATGCGCGGCGTGGGCGGGGCGCTGCGCGGGTTGCGGATCATCGGTTCCGCCACCGGCGCAGGCACGCGCGGCGGGGTCTCGGGCCGGATGCGCTGCGCGGTGCGCGCCACCTGTTGCCAGAGTTCAAGCTCTTCAGGCCGGACACGCCGGCGGCTCACGGTTCCTGCTCCGACAGCATGGCATAGGCGCGCTGAATGGGCATGAGTACCACCATCCGCCCCGGATCGCGCAGCCGCCCGGCCGCCTGCCCCGCCGCATCGCCGGTGCCAAAGAAGATGTCAGCGCGTTGCGCGCCCTTGATCGCCGATCCGGTATCCTGCGCCACCATCAGGCGGCGGATCGGTCCGTCGCCATCCTTTTCTACCCAGACCGGCGCACCCAAGGGCACAAAGGCCGGATCGACCGCCACCGTGCGCCCTGTCGTGACCGAACGGTTCATCGCCCCCAGGGGCCCACGCTCTGCCGGCACGTTATCCAGCCGGCGAAAGAACACATAGGACGGGTTGTGAAAGAGAAGCTCGCGCCCCTCTTCGGGATTGCGCCGCACCCAGTTCTTGATCACCTCGGCAGAGACCTGATGCACCGAGTAAATCCCGCGCTGCACCAGTTCGGTCCCGATCGAGCGGTAGGGGTGCCCGTTGGCCCCGGCATAGCCGACGCGGATCACCTGCCCATTCTCAAGCCTGATCCGCCCAGACCCCTGGATCTGTAGAAAAAACAGTTCCACCGGATCATCGACCCAGGCAATCTCCAGCCCGCGCCCGCGCATCACCTCCGTGGTTTCGATCTCGCGCCGGGTGATCCAGGGGTTGGACAGCCGCGCCTCGGGTGGTTCGCGATACACCGGATAGCGATAGCGCCCATCGGGGCGCGTCGCGCCGCGCAATTCAGGTTCGAAATAGCCGGTAAAGAGCGCGGGCTTGTCCTCGGACACCATCACGGGGCGAAAGAACAGCTCGAAAAATCCCCGCGCAGCGGGGCGCTGCTGCGCCAGAGCACAGAGCGCACGCCAATCAGGGTCTTTCATATCAGGGCAGGTATTCAGAAAAACAGAAAGGGCCGCGGCATGATCATCCTCGGCCCATCCATCGAGAGTGTCAAAGCTCAGGATCTCGTGGGTCACATCCTGCGCCATGGCCGGTGTCGCACACACCAGCCACAACCCAAGACCAAATCCCCAAAGCCCCCGGATCATTCGCCCGTGGCAACAAGCCGCCAGTTGGGATCGTCCGATCCCATGATGCGCTCATAGGTCCAGACATCCTTTTGACGCTTCGACTGGCCCGGCACCCCTTCGACGATCTCGCCGTTGCTGTCACGCACGACCGAAATCAATTCGCCCACGCAGCGCACGGAAATCTCTGCACGCCGGGTATCGGCATCGAACCGGGCATCCGCCAGCGCCAATTCGCGCACGCCGATGAACTCGGCCTCGATGCTCAGCCCCTGCTGTTCGCGGGCATCGACCACCTGCGCAAAGGTCTCATAGACGTCGCGATCCAGAAACGGCATGATCTCATCCAGCTTGCCGCGCTCAAAGGCCATAAGGATCATCTCATAGGCCCCGCGCGCGCCCTGCAAAAAGGTCGTGACGCTGAAATCCGGCTCGATCCGCTTCATCTCGGCCAAGGCCGCCGCGGCATCGGAATCCTCGGGCACATGATCGACGATGTCATGGTCGGGTCCGCCCTCAATCACCTCGAACTCGCGGCGGAGGCGGGGCTCGGGCGCGGGCGCGCTACGCGAAGGCCCCTCGAACCCGTCACGCGTGCCCAGAACATTCTTGAGCCGCAGGATCAGAAAAATGGCGATACCGGCAAGCACCAGTAACTGCAAGATGGGCGAATTCATGGACACCTCTTGTTGTGCGGGGCATGGTAAGCGTCAACGCTCAGTCCTATGTAGGGGTTGGACGGGGGCAAGTCCACCGTAAGGGTCATAAAACAAAGGAGGGCCGCGTATGTGGCTTTTTCTGGCATTCCTCGCCGTTCCGCTGATCGAGATCGCGCTCTTCATTCAGGTGGGCGGGTTGATCGGTCTGTGGCCGACCTTGGCAATTGTCGTGCTGACCGCCGTGATCGGCACATGGCTCTTGCGGATGCAGGGGGCGGTGGCCATGTCGAACCTGCGCCGCTCCTTCTCCGAATTGGACGATCCCTCGGAACCGCTGGCCCATGGGGCGATGATCCTCTTTGCCGGTGCGCTGCTGCTGACGCCGGGTTTCTTTACCGATGGTCTGGGATTCGCGCTCTTGATGCCACCCGTGCGCCGCGCGGTATTCCGGCAAATTCGCCAGCGCGTGCATGTCCAGCGATTCGAGATGGGCGACCGCCGGCCCCCCGCACGCGACGATGTGGTCGAGACAGAGTATGAAGACGTGACCCCGGACCCCGAGGCCGAAAACCCCCATCGCAGACTGCGTTAACCTGTCGCGCAGCCACTGCCGCGCCACAGCGCCCGATCCCCCCAATCATATTC
>JBLRXE010000238.1:0-4520 GCA_047920895.1 Roseovarius sp. | reverse complement strand
AACCGGCACCGGGCTGATGCCCGGCACCGGCGAAGCGGGCTACCTGTGGAGGATTACCGATAGTCCTTCAGCAGTCGCTCGGCGGCTGCCTGCGCCTCGGCCAGTGCCTCGGCGGGCGATTTGCTGTCCGTCAAGGCCGCCTGAATGGCATTGTTGAGCCCATCGCGCACGCGCGCCGTCTCAAAGGTCGAGAATTCGGCAACGGCGTTTTCAAGCTGGTTGCGTGCCACGAGGGCGGGCGGGAACTCTGCGGTATAGACCTTCAGCGCCTCCGTTTCATAGGACGCGGGCGACACACCCATATAGCCGGTCGCGATCGACCACCTGGCCGCCTGTTCGGGCGCGGTCATGAACGCGATCAGCTTGAGGGCGGCAGCACGTTCCTCTTCCGTCGTGTCCTTGAACACATAGAAATTCCCCCCCCCGGTGGGCGAGCCGGGCCGCACATTTGCCGGAAGCACAGACACCCCGAAATCGAAACTGGCTTCTTTCTTGACCGCCGTCAGATTGCCGGTGGAATGCCACATCATCGCCGTCTGCCCTTCGAGAAACGCCTGACGCAGCGTGCCCCATTCGACCGTGCCCTTGGGCATGATGCCGTGCTCGGTCGAGAGCGATTTCCAGAATTCCAGCGTCTCGACAACCGCCGGGTCGTCAAAATAGGTCTCAAGCCCGTCGCCGGACATCAGCTCTTGGCCGTTCTGGATGGCGAGTGCCTGAAACATCCAATAGGGATAACCGGTCGAAGGGATCATCAGCCCATAGGTGCCATCCCTGGTCAGGGCCTTGCCCATGCGCACCATCTCGTCCCAATTGGCCGGGGGGGCCTCTGGATCGAGACCCGCGGCGCGGAACATGTCCTTGTTGTAATAGGCCACGATGGTCGAACGCTGGAACGGGATACCCCATGTCTTGCCCTCGATCCGGCTATTGGCCATCAGCGCAGGATAGAAGCTGTCGAGCCAGCCTTGGTCCACGCCCGCGATATCCTCGAAGGCGACAATCCGCTCCTGCTCGATCAGGTCATAGGCGTCGATCGAGAACAACACCGCCAATTGCGCAGACTCCCCCGAGGCAATGGCCGAGAGCGCGCGCACGCGCGTATCATCGTAATTGCCCGAATAGATCGCGTTGACCTTGATTTCGGGATTGGCCTCCTCGAACTTGGCCACGATGCCATCGACCACCTCGGTCAGCGCGCCGCCAACCGCAATCGGGTAATACATCGTGAGTTCGGTTTGCGCCGCAACCGGCGCGGCGGCCAGCGCCGCCAGTGCGGTTGCCAGACTGATCTTTCTGATGGTGTGCATGGTTTTCTCCTTTGAGTTGAATATGGTGTTCCCAACGTGACGTCACGCAATCACGCCATTCGGATGCCGAAGCCTGTTTCCTTCTGCGTCGAAGAAGTGCAGGTCTTCATCGGCAAAATCTATTTCAACGTCCTCTCCCGCCGCGATGTTTCTCAATCCCGGCATCGAAATCGTCAGCCCCTTGACCCCCGGATGCGTCAGCCCCACAAAGGTCTCGGAACCTAGAAATTCACATTCGGACACCCGGCAGGCCAGCCGCCCCTTGCCCGGCTCGGCCAAGCGCAGGCTTTCAGCGCGCAGCCCGATCGTGGTGGCGTTCTCAAATCCGGCTATGACCCCGCGCTCGATCAGCGCCATGGGCGGGGCGCCCACGAATTCGGCCACAAAGGTATTGGCCGGGCGGTAATACAGATCCTCCGGCGCGCCGGTCTGCTGGATGCGCCCGTCCTTCATCAGCACGACGATATCGGCCATGCTCATTGCTTCGGTCTGATCGTGGGTCACATAGATGACGGTGATCCCCAGATCGACCTGTAACTTCTTGATATCCTTGCGCACCGAGGCACGCAGCTTGGCGTCAAGGTTCGACAGCGGCTCATCCATCAGGCACAGCGGCTGGTTCGCCACGATGGCGCGCGCCAGCGCCACGCGCTGTCGCTGGCCCCCGGACAGTTCGCCTGGCTTGCGCGCCTCATAGCCCAACAGCCCGGTGATCTCGAGCGCGCGATGCAGCTTTTCGCGTCGCTCAACGGCAGGCACCCGGCGCACCTTGAGCCCGAACACCACATTTTCCGCCACGCTGAGATGCGGAAAGAGCGCATAGGACTGGAAAACCATCGACAGGTTGCGTTCGGACGGGGCGGCAGTGGTCACATCCACGCCGTCAATGAGGATCCGCCCCTCGTCCGGCAGCTCCAACCCCGAGACAAGCCGCAGCGTGGTCGATTTCCCGCACCCGGATGGCCCGAGCAACGCCACAAAAGACCCACGCGGGATGGACAGGGAAACGCCTTCGACGCCCAACTGCCCGTTCCAGCGCTTGGCGACATCCTGGACCTCGACAAACGCATCCGACATCATTCGACATCCTCTGCAAAGGTGATCCGGTCGCCAAGCTGCTCGACCAGTTGGTCAAAAGGTGCGGCGGGCGGGCGGTCGCAGATGATATGGTCGATCTGCGCGATATTGCTGCCAACGGCGGGGGCCAGACGCCCGAACTTGCTATGGTCTATGACAAGAATGGATTTTCGCGCATTCTGCCACATGCGGTGGGTTGCGCGCACCTCGGCCTGATGGAATTCCAGCAACTCGCCCTCTGCCCCGATCCCCGCCGTTCCAAAGAGGGCGAATTCGGCACGGTAGTGGTCAAAAAACTCGACCACCTCCTCGCCCACGAAATCGCGGTCCGGCAGGCGAAGCTCCCCACCCGGCAGGATGATGCGATTGGAAATCTCTTCACTCAGCGCCATCGCTGCGCTGAGATTGTTGGTGACGATGGTCAGTTCCTTCTTGCGATGCAGCGCCCGTGCCACGCTGAGCACGGTCGATCCGATGGAGATAAAGACCGTGGCCCCATTCGGGATCAACGCCGCCGCGGCATTGGCGATGGCGCGCTTACCCACAAGATTGGTGCCCGCCCGCTGGTCAAACGGGGTATTGCGCCGCCCCTCGGCCAGCTCGACGCGGCCATGCGCACGGTGCAATGTGTCCCCATCGCAGAGGATGTCGAGATCACGCCGAATCGTCTGCATCGACACGCCGAACATCTCGGCAAGCGCGCCCACGCTCACGCCCCCCTGCTCCTGAACGATCTGTTGAATGAGATCGTGCCGCCTGCTTTTCCTGGACGCCATATCAGTTTCCATGGTTTTGTCCGATTGTTGGTCACGAAATACAACAAAGCAACATTTATTTGCACAAAATATTGGCCTTTTTGAGATAACAGGTCTCGCTTCACACCAACACCTGACTATGTTCTCCGACATTTAGATGAAACAGCGTTATCCTAGAAATGTGACACCTGCATGAAATGTCGCTTTGTTGTTTTATACTTTCAATTTTTTGTCGGCGCTGTAAGTTTCCTTCAGGCTGGATGTCATCTCCAGTCCTGCGGCAGCCGCAGCGCGACCAATTCAGGGGACCAGCAACGCAGATGGATACTGTCGCGACCATATTCGACCGCTATGAGGCCGTGCGCCATCGCTTGCCCTTGGTCAACTCTCCCACCAGCACGTCGCAAGTCACCTCTCTGCACGACATTGCCGCCCATGCCGATGCCTTTGTCTTTGACGCATACGGAGTGCTGAATATCGGCGAGGCCGCGATTCCCGGTGCCGCGCAACGGCTAAGGGAATTACGCGAGATCGGGTGTCAGATCCGCATTCTCTCCAATGCGGCCAGCTACCCCCATGCCGGGGCCGTGGCCAAGTTCCGGAAACTGGGCATGGCGGTCAGAGAGCACGAGATCATCACCAGCCGCGACGCGACGCTGGCGCATCTGGACAACCGGGTGTGGGGATGTATCGCCGCGCCACAGGACAACCTGTCCGACATCACCGCCCCCACGCGGCGTCTGGTCGATGATCCGTCCAGCTATGATCAGGTCGAGGGGTTTCTGTTCCTGTCCACCGAGGTCTGGTCGCTGGACCGTCAGGCGCTGCTGGAAGCGGCGCTGCTCAAGCGGCCAAGACCGTTGATCATCGCCAATGCGGATCTGGTCGCCCCCCGCGAACATGGGTTTTCGCTGGAACCCGGATATTTCGGCCATCTGCTCGCGGATCGCGGCATCCCCGATGTGCGGTTCTTTGGCAAGCCCTTCCCCACGGCCTACGAGATGATCGAAGCGTCGTTGCCCGGCCTCTCGCCGGATCGGATTGTCATGTGCGGCGATACGCTGCACACAGACATTCTGGGGGCTGCGGCACGGGGCTGGCAAACCGTGCTTGTGGAACAGGACGGGCTTTTTTCCGGTCAGGACACCAGCGCCTATCTGCATCAGGCCAAGCTGTTTCCGACATGGCGTCTGTCGCGCATCTGAGCCACCCCTCTATTGCGCGTAATCCGACCCTTCGGTGTCCAGAATGGCCTTGAGTTCCGACAGGTGCCGATCCGCCTGACCGGGATAGTCATCGAGTTCCTGCGCCGTCTTTTCCGCCACCGCATCCGAGAGCACCCGCAAGGGCCGCCCGGTCTGGAGCGCGCGGATATAGG
>JBLRXE010000237.1:0-4561 GCA_047920895.1 Roseovarius sp. | reverse complement strand
ACCGTGTCGCCGTCATCAACAAGGGCGAGATCCTGCTGGTGGAGAACAAGGCCGACCTGATGCGCCGGATGGGGCGCAAATCGCTGCGCATTGATCTGGTGGCACCGATTGGCGCGGTGCCCGACGCGCTTGTGTCCTATGCGCTGGAACAGAGCGCGGATGGACAGGCGCTGATCTATCACTACGACACGCGCCGCGAGGGCACGGGCATCACCCGGCTCTTGCAGGCACTGGCCACCGAAGGGCTGTCGGTGCGGGACATCGAAACACGCCAGAGCAGTCTCGAAGAGATTTTCGTGGGCCTCGTGCGGGAGGAGGCGGCATGAACCTGCACGCCATTCGCGCCATCTATGTCTACGAGATGAAACGGTTTTTCCGCACCATCCTTGAGAGTCTGCTGTCGCCGGTCATCTCGACCACGCTCTATTTCGTGGTCTTTGGCGCGGCCATAGGCGGGCGGATCGAGGAAGTGGAAGGCGTGAGCTATGCCGCCTTCATAGTGCCCGGCCTTATCATGCTCAGCGTGATGACGCAGGCCATTTCCAACGCCTCTTTCGGCATCTATTTCCCGAAATTCATCGGCACGATCTTTGAATTGCTCTCGGCCCCGGTGAATTTTTTCGAAATCGTTCTGGGCTATGTCGGGGCGGCGGCGACCAAGGCGTTGATGATCGGCGCGGTGATCCTGATCACGGCCAGCCTCTTTGTTGATCTCGATATTCAGCATCCTTGGATCATGCTGATGTTTCTGGTGATGATCTGTGTATCATTCGCCCTGTTTGGATTCATCATCGGCATCTGGGCCGAGAATTTTCAGCAATTGCAGCTCATCCCGCTCTTGGTGATCACGCCCCTCGTGTTCCTTGGTGGCGCGTTCTACTCCATCTCGATGTTGCCGCCCGCGTGGCAGGTGGTGACATTGTTCAACCCGGTGGTTTACCTTGTCTCTGGCTTTCGCTGGGCGTTTTTCGGGGTGGCGGATGTGGGCATCGGTTACAGCCTCTTGGCGGTGGGGGTGTTTTTTGGCCTCTGCCTTGGGGCGGTCTGGATGATTTTCAAGACCGGCTACCGGATCAAATCCTGACGGGCGGCGTGATCTTTTTCACGCTGCCCTGCTGGAAATGCCGGTGACGGGCCGTCAAGTGACCGGGCTGCCTTGTTTGTCCTGCCCGCGCACTCTACATCGGGCAGCATGAAGCATCTGATCCCTTTCCTCAACCGCAGGCCCACCGTCGCGGTCATCCGTCTGGCGGGCATGATCGGCGCGGGACCGCGTGCCGCCCTCAGTGACGAGGCCATCGGGCCGGTGATCGACAAGGCCTTTGCACGCGGCAAGCCGGTGGCGGTGGCATTGGTGATAAATTCCCCCGGCGGCTCGCCGGTGCAATCCTCGCTCATCGCCGCGCGCATCCGGCGGCTGGCGGACGAAAAGAAAATCCCCGTGCACGCCTTTGTCGAGGATGTCGCCGCCTCGGGCGGCTATTGGCTGGCGCTAGCGGCGGATGACATCTGGGTCGATGCCTCGTCGGTGCTGGGCTCTATCGGGGTGATCTCGGCGGGCTTTGGCGTGAACGAGTTGCTGACCCGGCAGGGCATCGAACGGCGTCTCTATACGGCGGGCAGGTCCAAGAGCACGCTTGATCCCTTTTTGCCCGAAAAGCCCGAGGATGTCACACGCATCAAGGGTATTCTGGAGCAGATTCACGCGGCCTTCATCACCCATGTGAAATCCCGGCGGGGGGCGCGGCTTGGGGATGATCCCGATCTTTTTACCGGCGAATTCTGGCCGGGCGCGCGCAGCGTGGAATTGGGGCTGGCCGATGGCATTGGTCACCTCGTGCCCAAGCTTAAGGATCTCTACGGCGACAAGGTGCGCCTTGCCCGCTATGGAAAAAAACGTGGGTTCTTTCCGCGCTTTGGTGCCGAAATCGCCCGGGACGCGCTGACCGCGATTGAGGAACGGGCAAGCCTTGCCCGGTTCGGTCTCTGATTTGCTGGTCAAGGTCGTCCTCCTCTTTCTGGTTGCGATGGGGGTTCTCGCGATGTTTGGCCGCCTCCGATTTCCGGGGCAGAAACGGTTGAGCGAGGCCAAATGCCGGAAATGCGGCCGCTACCGCATCGGTAAAGGGCCGTGTTCCTGCGAGAAGGACAAGTTGAAATGATGCCATGGCTCTTGACGGCGCTGGGGCTGGTTATCCTGCTGTTGGCCGGGGATGCTTTGGTCAAAGGGGCCGTGAACCTGAGTCTGAGGGTGGGTATACCGGCGCTGATCGTGAGCCTCACGGTGGTGGCCTTTGGCACCTCTGCGCCGGAATTGCTGATTTCTGTCAATGCGGTGCTTGATAACAAGCCGGGGTTGGGGCTGGGCAATGTGGTCGGGTCGAATACCGCCAACATCCTGCTCGTATTAGGGATTCCGGCCATTCTCTCGGTTTTGCATACCAGCTCTTGCAGTTGCTCCAAGTCCTATCTCCAGATGCTTGCGGCCTCGGTCCTGTTCATCCTGTTGGCCTTTCGCGGCGTGTTCGACTGGATCGCGGGACTGGTCCTGTTGGGGGGGCTGGCGCTCATGCTGGGGGGGGCCTTTCGCGATGCCATCGCCCACCGCCGTGATGCGGCGATCACGGCCTTGTCAGAGCCGGACGGGGCCGAGGATGTGGAGGGGGCCGACCCCAGTATGCCCGGGTGGCAGATCATCACCTTTCTCGTGCTGGGTCTCGTGGGTTTGCCGCTTGGTGCGGATATCCTCGTGGACAATGCCTCGATCCTGGCACACCGCTACGGGGTGAGCGAGGCCGTGATCGGCCTCACGCTGGTTGCGGTCGGCACCTCGCTGCCGGAACTGGCGACCACGGTGATGGCGGCGCTGCGCAAACAGGCCGATGTGGCGCTGGGCAATGTGATTGGGTCCAACATGTTCAACCTGCTGGGCATCATCGGTGTTGCGTCGTTGGTCGGCAACATTCCCGTTGATGCGCAATTCCTCAATTTCGATCTCTGGGTGATGCTGGGGGCCTCCTTGCTGATCCTGCCCTTTGTTTTCTTCAGGCTCGACATCAACCGTTTGTGGGGCATCGCCTTGACCTCGGCTTATGTGGTCTATGTCTCGGTGATATTGATCTGAGGGGAGCGAGGGCATGACGCGGGCTTTGGTGACAGGCGCGGGCAAACGGCTGGGCCGGGCGATGGCGCTGGAACTGGCGCGGCAGGGTCACGATGTCGCCGTGCATTACGCCACCTCGCGCGATGCAGCAGAGGCCGTGGTCGATGAAATCCGGGCGATGGGCCAGGCTGCGGTGACGCTTGAGGCGGATCTCCTCGATGAGGCGCAGGTGACGCCGCTGGTAGAGCGCGCCGCCGAGGCGCTGGGTGGGCCGCTGACCACGCTGATCAACAATGCGTCGATCTTTGATTATGACAATATCCAGACCGCCACGCGGCGGAGCTGGGATCGTCACATGGAGAGCAATCTGCGTGCGCCTTTCGTGCTGACGCAGCAGATGGCCGGGCAGGTGCCCGCGCCCAAGATGGATGAGCAGGGCGAGTCGGTTGCACAGGGGCTGGTGATCAACATGATCGACCAACGCGTGCACAAGCTCACGCCCGAGTTCATGACCTATACGATTGCCAAGATGGGTCTCTGGGCGCTGACCCGGACCGCGGCGCAGGCGCTGGCACCGCGCCTGCGGGTGAATGCAATCGGGCCGGGGCCGACCCTTCAGGGGCACCGGCAGAGCGACAGCCATTTCCAGAACCAGCGCCGGGCCACCATCCTGCATCGTGGCGCCAACCCGCAGGACATCACGGCGGCGCTCGTCTACTTCCTCAAGGCCCCCGGTGTCACCGGCCAATTGCTCTGCGTGGACGGAGGGCAGCACCTGGGCTGGCAGACCCCTGATGTGCTGGGTGTGGAGTAGAAAGCGCGCCTGACGGCAAAAGTTTTGCACTGGTCGCGTTAACGTCACGGAAGCGTTACAAAAACGTTATTGTTTTCAGTATTTTGCGTCAGGTGTATATTTTTATTGATATATATCAAAGCATTGAGAAATAGCCTAAAAATTAGGCAATCCAACGAAGCCGCCTGAATCCAAGGAAAATTTCCACTTCACGGAAACCTATCCGCAGAGTTATCCACAGAAACCGTGGACAGCTTCCCTCTTGCTCTCCGGGTCGGATCATTGCAGCACTCGGGGGAATCATATCTGAGGACCGATGACCGAAAACGCCCCCGATTCTCCGCCAAAACCCGGCCATGAGGTGATCCGAGATTACCTGCGCACGCTCGATGCGTCGCCGGGGGTTTACCGGATGCTCGATGGACAGGCGCGGGTGCTCTATGTGGGCAAGGCGCGCAATCTGCGCGCCAGGGTGTCGAACTATGCCCGCCCGACCGGCCATACCGGGCGCATTGCGCGGATGATCTCGGAAACCGCGTCAATGATGTTTCTCACGACCGCGACCGAGACCGAGGCGCTGCTCTTGGAGCAGAACCTCATCAAGCAGCTCAAGCCGCGCTACAATGTGCTTTTGCGCGACGACAAGAGCTTTCCCAACATCCTCG
>JBLRXE010000236.1:0-4563 GCA_047920895.1 Roseovarius sp. | reverse complement strand
GCCAGAGGAGCGCGCCGTCGAGATAATTCACGAAGCCATAACAATTGGGGCCGATGAGGGGCATGTCGCCCGCCGCCTCTAGGAGCCGCGCCTGCATCTGCGCGCCGTCGCCCAATTCCGCCTCTGCCTCGAGAAAGCCTGCGGCAAAGCAGACCGCTCCGCCCGCGCCCATCGCGCGCAACTCTGCAACGGTGGCTATCGTGGCTGCGCGGTTGACACCGACAAAGACCGCATCGGGCACGCCGGGCAGGGCGCTGAGCGAGGGATAGGCGCGGGTGCCGCCGATCTCGGGCTTGTTGGGATGCACCGGCCAGACCGGCCCGGCAAAGCCCATGCCCGCGCATTGCCGGATAAGATTGGCGCACCATGTGCCGCCACCGATGACGGCAATGGAGGCGGGGCGCAACAGGCGCGAGAGGTCTTGGGTCATGTGCTGGCACTCTGCAAAAGGGAGGGGCGCTGCCCCTCTGGCCCTGCGGGCCATTCACCCCGAGGTATTTCTGGCCAGATGAAAGACTTGGTTAACCTCTCTGCGGCACTCTGGTGTCGCGGTACAGGCTGAGGAGCCGATGACCGCGCCAGGTGAAGCCCCCTGCTCTGTCCGGGCAGGGGGTGCGCCTGTTTCATCTGGCGAAAAATACCTCGGGGGGTCCGGGGGGCGGCGCCCCCCGCCGGTTCGACGCCGCAGGCGGCGATACCGTTCATGCGCCCAAGGGCCGCAGCATCTCGCGGCTGATGATGTGGCGCTGTATCTCGGATGTGCCGTCCCAGATACGCTCGACCCTTGCGTCGCGCCAGAACCGCTCGATCGGCAGATCGTCCATCAGCCCCATGCCGCCATGGATTTGCAGCGTGGCGTCGGTGACGCGGGCCAGCATTTCGCTGGCATAGAGCTTGGCGCTGGCGATCTCGCGGTTGGCGGGCAGGCCCTGATCCAGACGCCAGGCGGCGTTGAGGGTCAGAAGATCGGCGGCGTCAATTTCCGTAATCATGTCTGCCAGTTGAAAGCTGACGCCCTGAAACTTGCCAATCGCCTGCCCGAATTGTTCCCGCTCCGCCGCATAGCGCAGGGCGTGATCAAAGCAGCGGCGCGCGCGGCCCACGGCCATGGTCGCCACGGTGATGCGGGTGGCGTAGAGCCAGTCGTTCATCACCGCAAAGCCGCCGTCAACCTCGCCCAGCACCTGGCCCGAGGGCAGGCGGCAGTCGTCGAATTCCAGCACCATGTTCTTGTAGCCGCGGTGACTGACGGATCTATAGCCGTGGCGGATGGTGAACCCCGGCGTGCCGCGATCGACGAGAAAGGTGGTGATGCGTTTCTTTGGCCCCTTGTCGGTCTGATCCTCGCCGGTGGCGACAAAGACGATGACGAAATCGGCGTGATCGGCGCCCGAGATGAAATGCTTGGTGCCGTTGAGCACCCAATCGCCCCCGTCGCGCCGCGCCGTGCATTTCATGCCGCGCACATCCGATCCGGCCCCCGGTTCGGTCATGGCGAGTGCATCCATCCGCTCGCCGCGCACGGCAGGGCGCAGGTAGCGTTCGATCTGTTCGCCTTTGCAGGCCATCAGGATATTTTGCGGCCGGCCAAAGAAATGCGTGAGCGCCATGGCGCCGCGCCCCAATTCGCGCTCGACAAGGGCAAATTCGAGGTGGCTGAGACCTGCGCCGCCCACGGCTTCGGGAAAGTTGCAGGCATAAAAGCCAAGGGCGATGGTTTTCTGCTTGATGGCCTGCGCTACCTCGGGGGGCACCTCGCCGGTGCGCTCGACGAGGGTTTCATGCGGGTAGATTTCCTGCTCGACAAAGCGGCGCACCGCCCCGACGATCATCTCCTGCTCGTCGGTCAGTCCGAAGTGCATCTCATGCCTCCTTGTGCCGCTTGGCCAGTGCCACGACACGGGCCAGCACATCGGCGCTTGGGTCGCAGGATTTGCGGGATTTGAGATCGACATGCAGCATGAACTGGTCAGAGGTGGCCAGGAGCGTGCCATCGCTTTCGCGCTTCATCTCATGGAAACAGCGCAGTTTCTTGCCCTCGCCTTGGGTCACGCGGGTTTCCACAAACACACGCTCGCCGGCATGCGCCTCGGCCAGAAAGCTGATGGTGTTCTCGACCGTGAAATAGCTCAGGCCGCCCGCGATATAATCGGCATCCGCGCCGACATGGGTCATGACCGCATCCGCCGCATCGCTGAAAATCTGGCCAAAGCGCCCCTCGTTCATATGGCCGTTGTAATCGGTCCAGTCGGCGGGGATGACGCGGCGGGCGCTGAGGAT
Organism: Roseovarius sp.; assembly: GCA_047920895.1. Lineage (GTDB taxonomy): Bacteria > Pseudomonadota > Alphaproteobacteria > Rhodobacterales > Rhodobacteraceae > Roseovarius. The sequence goes on along the minus strand of JBLRXE010000236.1, from coordinate 2,283 downwards.
GGGCGGGCCATCGGTGAGCGCGGGCTTGATCGTTGTCTGGTGATCATTGATCAGCCGCCCCGCCGCATTGCCCTGTTGGCGCAGCGCGCGCAGCATGGCGACAAGGTTGTTGTCGCGTTTGCGCTCCAACTCGCGGATCGTGAGGTGCCCCGATTGCGCGTCGGACTGATCGGCGATCAGCTGGGCCAATTCCTCGGTCAGGTCCGGTACATCCATGAGCTTGGTCCAGGGCCATTGCAGACACGGGCCGAACTGGTCGATGAAATGTTTCATGCCCGCCTCGCCGCCCGCGATGCGGTAGGTTTCAAACAGGCCCATCTGCCCCCAGCGCAGGCCAAAGCCGTAGCGGATGGCGTTGTCGATTTCCTCGGTGGTGGCGATGCCGTCCTTGATGAGCCACAGCGCCTCGCGCCACACGGCCTCGAGGAAGCGATCCGCGATATGGGCGTCGATTTCGCGTTGCACATGCAGGGGGAAGTGACCGAGCGAGGTCAGGGTCTCCTTTGCCTGCGCGATGAGGGCGGGGGGATTTTTCTCGGTCGTGACCAGTTCGATCAGTGGCAAGAGATAGACCGGGTTGAACGGGTGGGTGACAACGATCTGTTCTGGCCGCGTGGCGCAGCCCTGCAATTCCGAGGGTTTGAAGCCCGAGGTGGAGGAGCCGATGATCGCACCGGCATCGCAATGCTCTTGCAGCGTCTGGAACACCTTGCGTTTGAGGGCCAGCCGCTCGGGCACGCTCTCTTGTATCCATTCCGCGCCCTTGACGGTTTCGGACATGGTGGAGTGAAAACTGAGCCGCCCCTCGGCGGGCAGCGCCACGTCGTAGAGCATGGGCAGGGCGTGGCGGGCGTTGTCCAGCACCGCGCCGATCTTGCGCGCGGCCTCGGGATCGGGGTCGAACACCCGCACATTCCAGCCGTTGAGCAGGAACCGCGCGGCCCAGCCGCCGCCGATCACACCGCCGCCGATGATGGCTGCAACACGGCTCATTTCGGGGCCCTCTTGGTCAAGCGCAGTTTCTGGCGCACTTCGGCGGGGGTCATGAGGCGTGCACCCAGCCCCTCGATGATGCCCTTTGCCCGCTCCACCAGTTGTGCATTTGTGGCCAGCACGCCCTTGTCGAGCATGAGGTTATCCTCAAGCCCCACGCGCACATGCCCGCCCGCCAGCACCGAAGCCGCGACATAGGGCATCTGGTGGCGGCCCAGCGAAAAGGCGGAAAAGGTCCAGGTGTCCGGCACGTTGTTGACCATCGCCATGAAGGTGTTGAGATCGTCGGGCGCGCCCCATGGCACGCCCATGCAAAGCTGCACCAGCGCATCGGGTTCCAGAATGCCATCCTTGACCAGTTGCTTGGCATACCAGAGATGGCCCGTGTCAAACGCCTCGATTTCCGGCTTCACGCCCAGTTCGGTCATCATCCGGCCCATGGCCTGCAACATGCCGGGGGTGTTGGTCATGACATAATCGGCCTCGGCGAAATTCATCGTGCCGCAGTCGAGCGTGCAAATCTCGGGCAGACATTCGGCGACAAGGGCGACGCGCTCGGTCGCACCCGCCATGTCGGTGCCCTTGGGCGAGAGGGGCAGGGGGGATTCGACCCCGCCAAAGATCATGTCGCCGCCCATGCCCGCCGTCAGGTTGAGGACAACATCGGTGTCGCTGTCGCGGATGCGGTCGGTCAACTCGCGAAAGAGCTTGAGATCGCGCGACGGCGCGCCGGTTTCGGGATCGCGCACATGGCAATGCACCACGGCGGCGCCTGCCTTGGCGGCGGCAATCGCGCTCTCGGCAATCTCTTTGGGCGAGCGGGGGACATGCGGGCTTTTGTCCTGCGTGGCCCCTGATCCGGTGACGGCACAGGTGATGAAAACCTCGCGGTTCATGGTGAGCGGCATGGCATCCTCCGGCTTGGGTGTTGGCCTGAGCCTAGCGCGCTGGCAGACGGATTGAGTATGCGGTATAAGACAAAAATCATGCCGCAATGGACAAAATCATCTGCTGCCCCGGTGCGCATCGCGCTCCTGCTCTTTGACAGGTTCTCGAACCTGTGCCTTGCCAATTGTCTGGAGCCGTTGCGCGCGGCCAATACGCTGGGGCCGGGCCGTGGGTTTGACTGGCAAATTCTCACTCTGGATGGGGGGCCTGCGCGCTCGTCCAGCGGGATCGAGGTTTTGGCGCATGGTGGTTTGGGGGCGCTGACCTCTTGCGATTACCTCTTTGTGCTGGCGAGTTACGATCATGACCGGCATGACACCGCCGCCACGCGCCGCGCGCTGC
>JBLRXE010000235.1:0-4579 GCA_047920895.1 Roseovarius sp. | reverse complement strand
CGCGCAAATGACGCAGGAGCGGCAGCGCCGGGGTCACAAAATTATGCTGCCGGGCAAAGGCGGTGCCCACCGAAAACGCGCCGCGCCCCACATGCCAGAGCGCGCGTTCGGAATCGAACTGGGCAAAATGCTGCAATTCCAGCGTGGTCAGCAGGCGGTGCGTGGTCGAGACCGCAAGACCGGCCAGCCGCGCGAGGTCTGACACGCGCGCGCCTTCGTCCTGCTGGCTGAGCAGGTGCAACAGGCGCAGGGCGCGGGCGACGGATTGGACGCCTTGGGATTGGGGATCGGACATGTTCGGTATACCTTTCCATACAATGGAAAACATTTTTCCCGTTCTTACAAGTCCCGCAGCACTGAAGTAGCTGCAAAACCCAATGATTTCCTGAAATACTGGAGCGATACCCATGACCACCTATGTTGACCGTCACGGCCTGAGCGTGGCCGCACCGCTGGCCCGTTTGATCGAGGATGAGGTGCTGCTTGGGCTGAGCGCCGATCAGTTCTGGTCCGGCTATGCCGCGCTGTTGCGGGATCTCGCGCCCAAGAACGCGGCTCTTTTGGCCAAGCGGCGGGAATTGCAGGTGCAGATTGACGGCTGGCACCGGGCGCGGCGCGGGCAGCAGTTTGACGGCGCGGCCTATCGCGACTTCCTGACTGAGATTGGCTATCTGGTGCCGGAGCCGGAGGCGTTCGAGCTGGGCACGCAGAATGTGGATGCCGAGATTGCGCAAGTGGCGGGGCCGCAATTGGTGGTGCCGGTGATGAATGCGCGCTTTGCGCTCAATGCGGCCAATGCACGCTGGGGCAGTCTCTATGATGCGCTCTATGGCACGGATGCGATTGCGGGGCGTGCCGCGGGGCCGGGCTATGATGCGGTGCGGGGCCGCCAAGTGATTGCCTGGGCGCGGGCGCATCTGGACAAGGTGGCCCCCTTGGCGGCTGGGTCCTGGGCGGATGTCGAGACGCTGGAGGTGGACGGTGGCTTGCGCGTGACGGTGGCGGGGCAAGTCACGGGGCTGGCCGATGCGGGGCAATTCGCGGGGCATACGGCGGGTGGCAACGTGATGCTGCGGGTCAACGGGCTGCTGATCGAGATCGTGATTGACCGGGCCTCAACCATTGGTCGCGATGATCCGGCGGGGATTTCGGACGTGCGGATCGAGAGCGCGCTGACCGCGATTCAGGATTGCGAGGATTCGGTCGCGGCGGTGGATGCCGACGACAAATGCGTGGTCTATGGCAATTGGCTGGGTCTCATGCGCGGCGATCTGCAAGAGCGGTTCGAGAAGGGTGGGCGGCTCTTGACGCGGCGGCTTAATCCCGATGTCCGTTATGTTGATCCGCAGGGCGCTGAGGTGGTGCATCCCGGTCGCGCGCTGATGCTGGTGCGCAATGTCGGGCTGCTCATGACCACCGATGCGGTGCTGCTGGAGGGCAAGGAGACGCCCGAGGTGATGCTGGATGCGGCTGTGACTGTCGCGGCGGCGATGCATGATCTGGCGCGGGGGGCAGAGGGCAATTCGCGGGCGGGATCGGTCTATATCGTGATCCCCAAGCTGCATGGGCCGGAGGAATGCGCCTTTGTCGATACGCTCTATGGGCGCATCGAGGATATGCTGGGTCTTGCGCGCAATACCGTGAAGCTGGGGGTGATGGACGAAGAGCGGCGCACCTCTGCCAACCTGATGGCCTGTATCCGGGCGGTCAAGGATCGCTGCGTGTTCATCAACACCGGGTTTCTGGACCGGACCGGCGACGAGATTCACACCTCGATGCAGGCCGGGCCGGTCATTCCCAAGGGCGAGATGCAAAAGGCCATCTGGCTTGCGGCCTATGAGGCGGGAAATGTCGATGCCGGGCTTGCGGCGGGCATGAGCGGGCGCGGGCAGATCGGCAAAGGCATGTGGGCCAAGCCCGATGCCATGGCCGATATGCTGGAGGTCAAGATCGCCCATCCCAAGGCCGGGGCCAATACCGCTTGGGTGCCCTCGCCCACGGCGGCGACGTTGCATGCCACGCATTACCATCAGGTTGATGTGGCGGGCCTGCAAGCTGCGTTGAAGGGGCGGGACCGTGCATCGCGCGCCGATCTCTTGACGCCGCCGCTGATGGTGGGGCGGAACCTGTCGGGCGAGGAGGTGCGGCGCGAGTTGGACAATTCCTGTCAGTCGATCCTGGGCTATGTGGTGCGTTGGGTCGATCAGGGCATCGGCTGTTCCAAGGTGCCGGACATCAACGATGTGGCGCTGATGGAAGATCGCGCGACGTTGCGGATTTCGTCGCAATATCTGGCCAACTGGCTGATCCATGGCATATGCTCGGCGGAAGAGATCGACGCCTCGTTGCGGCGGATGGCCCCCAAGGTGGATTCGCAGAACGCGCATGATCCGGCCTATCGCCCGATGGCGCCCGATTTCGACGGGGCCGCGTTCAAGGCGGCGCGGGATCTGATCTTTGAGGGGGCCAAGCAGCCCTCGGGCTATACCGAGCCGCTGTTGCATGCGGCGCGGCGTGGGATCAAGGCGGCATAAGGGGCAAGGCCATGATGACAGTGAAACGGCTTGATCTGGCGGATGCCGGGGTGCTTCTGGCGGGGGCGCGGGCCAAGGCGGCAGAGATTGGTGTGCCGATGTGCATCGCCATCACCGACGAGGGCGGCAATCTGGTGGCGTTCGAGCGGATGGATGGCGGCAAGGTCACGTCGATCACCATCGCGATCGACAAGGCTTTTACCGCCGCCGGGGCCAAGAAGGCGACGCATGAATATGGCGAGGTGAGCCAACCGGGCAAGCCGGTCTACGGCATCGCCTCGGCCATTGGCGGGCGGCTGATGGTGGTGGGCGGCGGCCTGCCGGTTCTGGTTGATGGCGAGGTCGTGGGCGGCATCGGCGTGAGTTCGGGCACGCCAATGCAGGATCGCGAGGTCGCAGAGGCCGGGATCGCGGCGTTTCTGGCGGGGATGTAGCGCAGATACGGTTAACTTGGAAGGCCCGTCCCGGGCATGGTCGGGGACTGCGGTCTGAAAGGGCAAGAGGCCCCGGCTCGGGGGCCGGGGCGGGGGTGCCAAAGGTCAGCACTTGTCAGAGGGGTCTAAACCTCGGCCGGGGCCACGGCCTGTTGAAAATTGACAAAGAACTGCGCAGCGAGCTTTTTCGCCGTGCTCTGGATCAGGCGGCTGCCCAATTGCGCGAGCTTGCCGCCAATGTCGGCGCGGGCCGCGTAGCGCAGGGTGGTGACGCCCTCCTCTTCGGTCAGGGTTACATCCGCGCCGCCCTTGGCATGGCCGGCGGCGCCGCCATTGCCTTGACCCGTCAGTGAAAAGGCATCCGGCGCACCGGAGGTGTCGAGCGTCACCGTGCCGGTAAAGCGCGCCTTGACCGGGCCGATCTTGAGCACGACGCGCGCCTCAAGCTCGGTGTCGGAATGTTTGATGAGTTCCTCACAGCCCGGAATACTCTGGCGCAGGATTTCGGGATCATTGAGCGCGGCATAAACGCGGGATTTGGGCGCATTGAGCGTGATTTCATCGGCGAGGTCCATTTGAGGCTCCTTGATCTATCGGGAAAATGTCAGGTCTGGCGCTGGCCTTGGCGGCGGTGCTGGACGATCTGGGCGAGGATCGAGAGCGCGATTTCCTCGGGCGTGACGGCATTGATCGCGAGGCCTGCGGGCGCGTGGATGCGCGCGAGCGCCTCTGGGTCCGCATCAAGCCGCGCCGCGAGGGTGGCGAATTTGCGGCGGCTGGCGACAAAGCCGATATAGGTGGCCTCAGAGGCCAACGCCGTGCGCAGGGCGTCGAGATCGCCCACCCCTTGCGTGGCGATGACCACCATGCGGGCATGGTTGGCCGCAGGCAGGGGGCCAGAATTTGGCGTGGCATCGGGCGTGGTGATGTCAAAGCCGAAGGGCTTGGCGAGGGTGGCAAGCGCCAAGGCCACGGGCGACGCGCCAAGGATCACGAGTTCGGGGCGGGGCAGGACAGGTTCCACGAAAATCTCCATAGCGCCCTTGCTGGGGCAACCGTTGCGGGCGATGTCGCGGCCCTGATGCTGCTGACCGGGGCTGAGGCCCTGCGCGGCCAGATCCTCGTCGGGTTGAATGGAAATGAGGCGCGGCGCGCCCTCGGCGATGGCGCTCTGGGCGGCGCGGGCCACTGCACCGCGCACGCAGCCGCCACCGATCCAGCCCTCGGTGATGGTGCCATCCGCGAGGATCAACGCCCGCGCGCCGGGTTTGGCGGCGGTGGGTCCCACGGTGCGGATCACGGTGGCGATGGCATAGGGGGTGCGGGCCGAGGCAAGGCGGCGGGTGGCGGGTTCGAGCGTGTCGGGGATCATGTCAGACGCTCCAATTGCGGGCCAAGGGACGCCAGATCATTGAGCGTCGTGGCAGCGGCGAAGAGATCGAGATGCGGCAGGGCGGCGGCCATGGCGGCCGTCACGGGCGCGTAATCCTTCCAGCCTTTCAAAGGGTTGAGCCAGATGATGCGGCCCCCCCGTTTGCGCAGGCGCATGAGTGCGTGGGTCAAAGCCTCGGGCGGGTCGGTGTCATAGCCATCCGAGAGGATCACCACGAC
>JBLRXE010000234.1:0-4581 GCA_047920895.1 Roseovarius sp. | reverse complement strand
CCTACCTGCGTGACCGGACCTATGCCCACTGGGTGGCGCTCAACCAGGTGACCCGCTACCAGGTGGGTTTGGAGGCGATGCACGGCGGCACCCGGCGCGGCGGGAGGCAAGGCAGAGGTGGTGACGGTCTGGGAATCGGCGCGGCGGATCGCGCCATCGGCAAGGCTGCCGATGTCCACCGTTGACGGGGTCTGGACCGGGCCGCTCAGGGGTTCGGCGACGCGACCGGGCAGGGCGAGGATTTCGCCCTTGCGCAGCGGATCGCCGGTCTGCACGCCGTTGAAGCGCGCAAGCGCGCCCGGATCGGTGCCGATGCGCCGCGCGAGGCTGCCCACGGTATCGCCGCGCTCGGCCACGGCGACCTGATAGCCGGGGTAGGAGATGATGCCGCGCGCATCGGGCTGGGGGCGGGGGGCGCTGGCGTTGCGCGCCGCCTCGGCGGTGCTGGGCGCGTTGCCAAAGGCGCCGCGCATGTCAAGATCCAGCGGCTTATCGCAGGCCGCCAGAGCGAGGGCCATGGTCGCCAGAAGCGGTGCGGAGCGGGAAAATTTGCGCATCTCGATCATCCTCTTGAGTGGTCCCTTGTTGGCCGGGGCCTTGGTTTGCATGTGCCATGCTTATACCATGCTTATACAGTGCTTAGCCGTCGCGCCCAAGCCCCTCGACCAGAGGGACAAAGCGCACGGGGCGCAATTCGTCATAGTCAAATCCGGTCTCGTGCCGGGTCACGCGGATCAGCCGCTGCACGGCATCGGACTGTCCCACGGGCAAGACCATGATACCCCCGATCTTGAGCTGGGCCAATAGGGGGCCGGGCGGGTCTTCGGCGGCGGCGGTCACGATGATGCGGTCAAAGGGCGCCTGATCGGGCAAGCCGAAGCTGCCATCGGCGGTGAGCGCCGTGATATTGGTCAGATCGAGGGCGCGGAATATTTCTGACGCCTCTGTCACCAGCCGTTTGTGGCGGTCCACGGTATAGACGCGGCGCACCAGTTGGCTGAGGATAGCGGCCTGATAGCCCGAGCCGGTGCCCACTTCGAGCACCTTGTCGCGCGATGTCACCTTGAGCGCCTGTGTCATCAGCCCCACCACCGAGGGCTGGCTGATGGTCTGGCCGCAGGCGATGGGCAGCGGCATGTCCTCATAGGCGCGTTCAGCGAAATACCCGCGGATAAAGGGGCCACGGTCGATCTGCTCCATCGCGGTCAGCACCCGCGCATCGGTCACGCCCTTGGAACGCAGGGCAAAGAGAAACTGCATCTTGCGTTCGGCGCTGCTGTGATCCTCTGCCTCGGTCATTCGATCGCCTTGAGCGCCTCCAGCGCGTCATGGGCAGTGAGATCCGCGCGCATGGGGGTGACGGAGATATAGCCCTGAAGGTTCACATCCGCATCCGATCCGGGGCTGGTGGGCTGTTGTTGCGGCGCGCCCGTGACCCAGAGAAAGCGCCGCCCGGAAGGCGCGACATGCGGCTCGACTCCGAAGCCCATATCGCGGCGAAAGCCCTGACGCGCGGCGCGGATGCCCTTGACCTCGGACGCAGGCACAGGCGGAAAGTTGATATTGTAGAAGATGCCGTAATCGTCGCGGGTCCATACGCCCTTGTCCAGCAGGCGGCGCAGGGTCGGCAGGCCATGCACGCGGGCCGCATCGAAGGTATCATCGAGATCGCGATTGGCGGGGCCGTAATACTGGCTGAGGGCCACGGCGGGCACACCCTGCAACGCGGCCTCCATCGCGGCCCCCACGGTGCCGGAATAGACCGCGTTTTCGGCGGCGTTGTTGCCGCGATTGACGCCGGAGAGCACGAGATCGGGGCGCGCGTCCTTCATCACGTCATGCAGGCCCGCAAGGACGCAATCGGCGGGGCTGCCCTCGGCGGCATAGCGGCGCTCGGCCATTTTCGAGATCATCATCGGCCGCGTGTAGGAAATGCAGTGCCCGACGCCCGACTGTTCAAAGGCGGGGGCCACGGTCCAGACCTCGCCACCCGGACCGGCGAGGGCGTTGGCGATTTCATCGAGCACGGCAAGGCCGGGGGCGTTGATGCCGTCGTCATTGGTGATGAGAATACGCATGGCCTGCCCTTTGTTCGTGTCTGGTCTCTGTCTAGCGGGCGCAGGCGCGGGCGGCAAGCATGGCTCGCCGCTCAGGCCAGCGCCGCCATCAGGCGCGCGGCCTCGTCGCGTGGATGGGCAAGGGCATCGCGGTCCTCGCCGGGGTGAAAGCGGGCGCGGGTGGCGGTGGCCATGGGGTTGGGTGTCAGGATATGCACGCGCGGGCCGGTTTTGGCGGTCTCGGCCTGCCACGAGCGGGCAAGGGCGATTTGCGCGGCCTTGGTGGCACCATAGGCGCCAAAGAATTTCGCGCCCGCTTGCGCGTCGTCAAAAAACACTGCCTGCCCGTCACTGCCCAGAAGCGGCGCGATGAAGGGGATCAAAATGCCGGTGGCGGTCACGTTGCAGGCCACGGATTTGGACCAATCGCCCTCTGACAGATGCGCCACCGGGGTCAGGGGCGCGGCATGCACCGCCGCGTGGACCCATGTGGCAATCGCGCCCCAGCGGTCATGGATCGAGCGGCAAAGTTGTGCCATCGCCCCGGTGTTGGTGATGTCCATCGGGGCCAGCGTCGCCTGACCGCCCGTCGCCTGAATGCGGTCGTCGAGTTCCTCGAGTGCGCCGGTGGTGCGGGCGACGGCGACAACGTGATGGGTTTTGGCCAATGCTTCGGCCATGGCGGCGCCCAGACCGCGCGAGGCGCCGGTCACAAGGGCGATGGGGAGGGGTGTGCATGTGTCCATACACGGGAAATCCCACCAGTTGCGACGCAATTCAAGGGCAATCGCTTGACTTTCTCGCACATGCAGCGAAAAAGTCGGGTGAGATACATAACAGAGGGACGCGAACCATGCGCGATACAGTTTTGACCAAGGCCGTGATCGGCCACGACACTCTGCTCCGCAAGGCGGGGCTGGTTCTGGGCGGCTCTTTCCTGATTGCGCTGGCCGCACAAATCAGTGTGCCGTTCTATCCGGTGCCGCTGACACTTCAGACGCTGGCGATTTTGATGGTCGGTCTGACCTTTGGCTCGCGTCTGGGCGCGCTGACGCTGCTGGCCTATCTCGCCGAGGGCGCGATGGGGCTGCCGGTGTTTGCAGGCGGGCTGAATGGCGTGGCGCTGATGGGGCCGACTGCCGGTTTCCTGTTAGGTTTTGTCGCCATGGCCTATCTGGCGGGTCTCGCGGTCGAGCGCGGGCTGGCGCGCGGTGTCGTGTCCACGGCGATTTGCGGCATGGGGATTTCGGCACTGCTCTATCTGCCGGGTCTGGCATGGCCTGCGGCGATGCTGGGCAAGAGCGCCGATGCGCTCTGGTCCGGTTGGATGGCCCCGTTCCTGTTGGGCGATGCGGTCAAGGCCGTGATCGCGGCGATGATCGTGACCGGGGCCACCGCGTTGATCCGCGCGCGCAAGGGCTGAGCCGTTCCACGCTAGAGCACGTTGTGTCTGATCGGATTGACATCGCCCCGGCTCCCAAGCCGGGGCCTCCATGCTGAATAGCCGAGGTCCCGGGTCAAGCCCGGGACGGGTGTGTTTTAGATTTCGGCAACACGTCCTAGAGGAAAGAGAAACGCCGCTCCTGAACGGGGGCGGCGTTTTCTGTGTCGGGCGGGGTCAGGAGGCGGGCAGGCTGAGGCGTTCGCTGCGGCCCCCGGCACGGGCGAGAATCACGACCCCCTCGCCGATGGCGGCGACGGTCGCGCTGCCAAGGCGGGTGCCGACCTCGACGGTGTGGACCGTGCCGGTGATCCGCAGGAGGGCGCGGGCGTGGTTGGGGCCATGCAGGGTGCCAAGCAGCGTGAGGGCCGCATCCGGCAGGCCTCCGCGAATGGTGGCGGCCTCATGGATGGCGGTGGGGGTTTGCGTATGGTTTATCACCTGTGCCTCTTTGTACAATGCTCTGGAGGGCATCTAGACAAGCTGAGAGGCAGGGGAAAGGGGGGCTGTGCGCGTCGGCAAGGAGTTGCCGCAATGCAGCATCAACGGTGCGGAAAGCCGCTCAGCCGGTTTTGGCGGCTGAGCGGCGTGGTTTTATTCGGCGGCTTTCAGCGCAAAACCCTGTTCGATCATGTCGGAGGGCGCCACGGGGTATTCGCCGGAGAAACAGGCGTCGCAATACTGCGGGCATTTGGCATTGCGCCCGCCCGCCTCGCCCACGGCACGGTAGAGCCCGTCGAGCGAGATGAACTTGAGGCTATCGACCTGCAAATGGTCGCGCATCTCATCCTCGGACATGGTGGCGGCCAGAAGTTTATCGCGCTGCGGCGTGTCCACCCCGTAAAAGCAGGGCCAAGCGGTCGGCGGCGAGGCAATGCGAAAGTGCACCTCGGCGGCGCCGGCATCAAGGATCATTTCCTTGATCTTGCGGCTTGTGGTGCCGCGCACGACGCTGTCATCGACAAGGATCACCCGCTTGCCCTTGATCAGCGCGCGGTTGACGTTGAGCTTGAGGCGCACACCCATGTTGCGGATCTGCTCGGTCGGCTCGATGAAGGTGCGGCCCATGTATTGATTGCGGAT
>JBLRXE010000233.1:0-4588 GCA_047920895.1 Roseovarius sp. | reverse complement strand
CGGATGGGTTTTCGCCCAATGTTCGGCAATGTCGATCCGGCGCGGGCACCAGACGCCTGTGTGACGCTGCACATGCTCGACAAAGCGGCGCAGGCCCGCGATTTTGCCGGGGCGGCCAATCAGGCGGCAATGCAGGCCCACGGTCATCATCCTGGGCGCGCCCGCCTGCCCCTCGGCATAGAGCGTGTCAAAGGTGTCGGTCAGATAGGTTTCGAAATCCGTGCCTGTCACCCAGCCGGGCGAGGCGGCAAAGCGCATGTCGTTACATTCGAGCGTGTAGGGGATCATCAACTGGTCTCGCGCGCCATAATCCCGCCAATGCGGCAGGTCATCGTCATAGCAATCCGAGATATAGTCAAAGCCGCCCTCCTCGGCCACAAGCCGCACGGTATTGACGCTGCACCGGCCCGTATACCAGCCGCGCGGGCGTGTGCCCGTGACCTCGGCATGCAGGCGCACCGCCTCGGCGATGGCGGCGCGTTCCTCGGCCTCGGGCATGTCCTTGTGCTCGATCCATTTGAGACCGTGGCTGGCGATCTCCCATCCTGCCTCTTGCATCGCGGCCACCTGTTCGGGGCTGCGCGCGAGGGCAGAGGCGACACCGTAGATCGTGAGCGGAATGTCCGCCCTGGTAAAGAGGCGGTGCAGACGCCAGAACCCGGCCCGCGCGCCATAGTCGTAAACCGATTCCATGTTCCAGTGACGCTGACCGGGCCAAGGGGCGGCCCCCGGAATATCCGACAGGAACGCCTCTGACGCGGCATCGCCATGCAAGAGGCAGTTTTCGCCGCCCTCTTCGTAGTTGAGCACGAATTGCACCGCGATGCGCGCCCCGCCGGGCCATTTCGGATCGGGCGTCTGGGGGCCGTAGCCGCGCAAATCTCGGGGATAGCGGGTCATGTCATCACCTCCGGGGATAGTGTCTTGGATCGTCACGCAGATGCAGGGGGCGTGCGGCCCCCTGCCTTTTCCAGATTGCCTCAGCGGCCCAGAAATCTTTGCGCGGCGGGCAAATGCCGCATCAACAGGTAATAGGTCACACCCGCCGGGATCAAGCTGGCATACCAGGACACGCTGGAGAATGTCAGCGCCGCGATCACGCCCACCGCCATCGCAATGAGGGCGGCAGGGTTGTAGCCCGCATAATCGCCGGTCTCGTCATAGAGCTTGTCGAGATCGAGTGTCTGGCGCCGCAGAACATAGTAATCCACCACGAGGATCGCAAAGATCGGCCCCAGGAAGGCGCTGTAAGTCTGGATAAACAGGTTCAGACCGGCGGCGGATTCGTTCTTGACCAGTTCCCAGGGGAACGTGCCAAAGGCCAGCAGACCGACCACGACAGCGGCAGTCTTGTAGTTCAGCTTGAACACATCCATCAACGCATAGGCGGGGGGCACGACGTTGTTGAGAATGTTGGTCGTGACCTGCGCAAAGGCGATGAAGAGCAGCGTGACAACGAGCAGCAGCTTGTTGTCCACCGCGTTCGAAAAGACGCGGATCGGATCGACCTCGCCTGTCGCACTCGAAACCATGAGGCCGATCAGCCCCATGAAGAGCGTCGCGGGCAGAATCGAGTTGGCGTAGATCACCACTTGGCGGACGCGCCCGACATCCTGCCGCAATTCGCGGCTATAGTCCGAAACATTGAGCATCATCGTGGCATAGATGCCGAGAAAGAGCATGGTCGCACCCCAGAACGGCGCGCCCCAGGTGCCCTCGACATTGATCAGATTGGTGCTGATTTCATCGCCATATTTGCCGATGACCGAGGTGAACATATAGATCAGCGCGCCGATGATGAACACGGACCCGATATTTTCAAGCCATTTGATGCCGTGAAAGCCCAGCACCGAGAGCATGATTTGCAGGGCCTGAAAGCCGATAAAGAACACAACGATGTTGGAATAGCCAAAGAGCGTCTCGCTCACCAGATTGAGCGCGCCTGCACCGATCCAGCTCTGGAAACCGAACCAGACGATTGCGGGAACCGACCGCACCAGCGCCGGGATGCGCGCGCCGGAAAAGCCGAAGGCCGAGCGCACCTGCACCATCATCGGGATGCCGTATTTATGCCCCGCCGCCCCGTTGATCATCAGCGCGAGGCCAATGACGGTGCAGCCGATGGCGATAGCCAGAAACACTTGGAGCAGGTTCAGCGTACCCACGAGGCCGGAGCCGATGGTAAATGTGCCGATCGACACACAGCCGCCAAGCCAGGCAAAGAGATAGGACCATGGACCCATGATCCGCGTTTTCTGGGGGGCCAGCGATTCCTCGCCCAGACCCTTGTGTTCGATCACCTCGGGCATGTGCCCGTCATGCGGCAAAACACCCCGGTTTGTATCTGAAATTGTCATGACTCTCCTCCCTGAGATGCATTATTTCGGGTTTGGTGGCGCGTAGGCGCCGATCTTGCTGGTCTTGAGCCCTGCCCCGACGAGGGCTTCGGCGAATTTCGTGGCGACGGTCACGCCGTCTATGACGGGAATTCCGGTTTCTTCTGTCAGCCATGCGGCAAGGTCAGCCATGCCGGCACAGCCCAGAACGACGGCCTCGCAACGATCCTCCTCGATCGCCTTGAGGATTTCAGCGCGCACCAGTTGGCGGGCGTTCGATCCGGGTTCTTCCAGAGCCAGCACCGGGATTGCCGCCGACCGCACGCGGCGGCATTGGTGATCCAGCCCGTAGCGGCGCACCAGTTCTTCGATGATCGGAACCGAGCGCGGCAGGGTCGTGACCACGCTGAAAGAGGTGGCAATCATGCTGGCCGCCTTGACCGCCGCCTCGCAGATGCCAATCACCGGGCCGGTGGCAATCTCGCGGCAGGCGCCGATGCCGGGATCATCGAAACAGGCGATCACATGTGCCGCAGCGCCCTGCGCCTCGGCCGCGCGGACCTGATCGAGCAGGCGCGGCACCGCCATCGCCTCGTCGTAATGGCCTTCGATGCTGGCGGGTCCGCCTATGCCCGAGCGCGCCTCGATCACGACACCGGGGGCTGTCACGGCCCGCGCAGAGGCCGCGATCTTGTCGGTCATGCTCGTGGTCGAGTTGGGGTTGATGACAAAGATTTTCATGGGCTCCTCCACTTGAACTGAACCTGATGTAACATAAATTGTTAACAATTTAAATAGACAATTTTTCCGGTCGATTTTGTGGCCTGAAAATGCAATTTTTCCTGCAGTCAAGGAATGGAGCGCCGTATGTCTGACACCCCGGAAACTGTGCTGGTCGAGCATGTGCTGGATGCCATCTCGGATCAGCGTCTCCGGGCGGGGACCAAGCTGGGTGAACAGGCGCTGAGCGATCTTTTTTCCTGCAATCGCGCGCATGTACGCCGCGCGCTTGCGACACTGGCGGCCTATCAGGTGGTCGATCTGATCCCCAACCGGGGGGCGTTTGTATCCACCCCCTCGGAGGACGAGGCGCGCGATGTGTTTCAGGCCCGCCGCGCCATCGAGGCCACGATCATCCGCAACGTGGTGCGCCGCGCCGATGAGGCCGATATTGCCAGTCTGCGCGCGCATCTGGCAACCGAGGATGAGATCCGGCAGCAGAATGACCGCCCCAAGGCGATTCGCGCCTCACGCGCGTTTCATATGCTCTTGGCGCGGATCGGGCGCAATTCGGTGCTGGAGCATTATCTGGCGGAACTGACCATGCGCACCTCGTTGATCATCGGCCTTTATGGGTCCAAGACCGCAAGCCTCTGTTCGGATGACGAGCACGCGTGCATTGTGCAGAGCATCGTCGCGCGGGATGAGGCGCGCGCACAAGAGATGGTGGATCACCACCTGCGCCACATCGAAGGCGAGATCGAATTTGGCGACGAGGCCCCGCGCGTTGGGCCGCTCTCGATGATTTTTCCCCCGGATCGCGCGACCGGGTGATAACGGTCAGGCCGCGCCGATATCGGTTGTGGCGACCGCGACGGCCTTGACCACGGCATGCACCTCTTGACCCACCGCAAGGCCCATGGCCGTGGCGGAGCGGCGCGTGACACGGGACAGAATGCGGCCTGCGGCGGTATCGAGTGCCACGATGGTGCCGGGGCCGCCGCCGGGGCGGATTTCTTGAATGATGCCCGACAGGATATTGAGCGCCGAGAGGCCCTCGGGACAGCCGCGCGACAGGATCACGTCATGGGCGGCGATGCGGATACGCAGGCTGGCACCGGGAGAGGCCGCGACGCGCGGCAAAAAGAGGGGGATGCCGCCCGCCGCAAGCTCTGACAGCCCGTCGGCGTGATGGGCGATGACCCGCGTGCTAAGCACGGCACCCGCCTCGCGTGCGCCGGTGGGCAAGACGGCGGGATTGCCCAGCACCTCGGCGGCGGGGCCCTGCGCGATCACGCGCCCCGCCTCAATCGCCACGACCGTGGTGGCCAGACGTGCCACCTCGGAGGCGGAATGGCTGACATAGAGGATAGGCACGCTGACCGCGTCGCGCAGCCGCTCGAAATAGGGCAGGATTTCGGCCTTGCGCGCCTCGTCCAAGGCGGCGAGCGGCTCATCGGCAAGGATGAGTTGCGGCGCGGAGAGAAGTGCGCGGCCAATGGCAACACGCTGCTTTTCCCCGCCCGAGAGGG
>JBLRXE010000232.1:0-4588 GCA_047920895.1 Roseovarius sp. | reverse complement strand
TAGCTAATGAAACCAGAACTGCTCATCCTGGAAGTATAGATGTAAAGTCAGACAAAGCGTTTCTGGCAGTTCTCACTGCTGTTCGGCAGTCAAGGCGTTCTAAAATTCCTGTTGACTGGCGTGGGCAGCCAGACATCATTATTCCAGACGTTGGAGCCGCAACAATCACGACTGGGCGAAGGGGAGCGCAACTCAAGCTTGAGTTGCACGCAGTGGACACCAAATTTATCACTTGGCTAGAAGGCAACGCCCCGCAGTTTCTTGTAGAACTTCATGAGCGCTGGAAGCGCTCATTGTGAAATTCGTGGAATCTCTCGGCGCCACAGCATCCGACGGCCCGCGGCCCCGTGGCGCGCGCTCTGACTCTTGGCGGTCAGCACGCGCCACGGAGCCGCTCCGTTTTTGCGCGACACCTCGTAAGACTGGGTGTCGCCTTAGCTCGTAAAAGTAGGTGTCGCTTGACAACAGAATGGGCGTGGCTTCTGACGGCCACAAACACGGCTTGCCACGGATTACGTTTGCAGACGCACCGAATGTCGGCTCAGGGCCTTTCAAGTTGCTTTGCTAGCGCCGGCGCCAACTGACTGCTCCACCTGCTCCCCCCAAGCCTTCCCAGCCAGAAAACACAGATCGTACAGGCTGACCGCTGATGCCTCGCGCCCGCAGGTTAGCCGCTTCAGCACCTCCGGCGCGAGGTACGCGAGCCGCAGTTGACGGCTGACATGGCGTTCGGCCAGCCCTACGGCCTCGGCAAGTTCCTGGATCGTGCCGAACTCGCCGGCGTCCATGTGCCGCCGCCAACCCCATGCCCGGCCGATGGCTCGCAGGATGTGCGGATCTTGGGCATGATCCTCGCTAGGGCGGTAGTCGGCGGGCGGCATGATCTTCGGCCGCCCGTTCTTCTTACGCACTTTCAGGGGGATCAGAACGCGAATTGTGTCGTGGGTCTTTGTCATTCCGCCGCCTCCATTCCACGCGGTGCGATCATCTCGCGAATTACACCCGCAATGCCTTCGCGCCGGATGTCGACCTCAAGACCGGCGGCGGTGACCGTGACGCGCCGCACCAGCAACTGGATGATACGGGCCTGTTCGACTGGGAAAAGTTGCGACCAGAGGGCGTTGAACTCGTGCAGGGCAGCGATGGCGTCTGCCTCCGAAGCGCCAACGCCATCGCGTTTCAGGGCAGCCAGCACCTGCGTAACGACCTCCGGCGTTTGAAGGATGCGCCGCACTTCGGTCACGACCGCCTCCTCGACCATTCCGGCGGCGAGCCGCATCGGCGCTGTTTCCTCGCCTGTCTCGCGGTTCCGGATCACGTCCATCGACACGTAATAGCGGTAAAGCTTCGCGCCCTTCTTGGTGCTGGTGGGCGTCATGGCCGCGCCGGTGTCGCTGAAGATCAGACCTTTCAACAGCGCGGGTGTCTGCGCGCGGCTGTTGTTTGCCCGCTTACGGGGGCTTTCTTCCAAGATGGCGTGCACGCGATCCCAGATGTCCGCGTCGATGATGGCGTCATGCTCCCCGGGATAAGCCTTGCCCTTGTGCATAACATCGCCGCGATAGATCCGGTTGTTCAGCAGCCGGTAAAGGTAGCCCTTGTCGATCAGCGTACCCTGCTTGTTTCGGAACCCTTCGCGGCGGAGTTCGCGTGCCAGAACTGTGGCAGATCCGAGTTCGACAAACCGCTCGAAGATACGACGGACCGATGTGGCCTCGGCATCGTTCACCAACAGTTTGCGATCCTGCACATCGTAGCCGAGGGGCACGTACCCGCCCATCCAGATGCCGCGCTTGCGCGATGCTGCCACCTTGTCGCGGATCCGCTCGCCGATGACCTCGCGCTCGAATTGGGCGAAGGACAACAGGATGTTCAGCGTCAGCCGCCCCATGGACGTGGTCGTGTTGAACGACTGCGTCACCGAGACGAAGGTCACCCCGTTTCGGTCAAAGACCTCAACCAGCTTGGAAAAATCCATCAGCGAACGCGACAAGCGGTCGATCTTGTAGACCACCACCACGTCGATCAGCCCGTCGTCAATATCAGCCAGCAACTGCTTCAGGCCGGGGCGTTCGAGGGTGCCCCCCGAGAATCCGCCATCGTCATAGCGTTCGCGCGTGGCGACCCATCCCTCGGATTTCTGGCTGGCGATATAGGCCTCGCAGGCCTCCCGCTGAGCATCGAGGCTGTTGAATTCCATGTCGAGCCCTTCCTCGCTCGACTTGCGGGTGTAGATGGCGCAGCGCAGGCGGCGGTTCGGGCGACTGTCCAACTGCATCATGCCTCCTCTCGCTTGCGCTCGCGCAGGCCAAAGAAGCGATAGCCATTCCAGCGTGTGCCGGTGATTTCACGCGCCACGGCGGAGAGCGATTTGAATTTGCAGCCCTGCCAGTCAAAGCCGTCCTTCAGCACGGTGACAGTGTGCTCAACGCCGTCCCATTCACGGATGAGTTTGGTGCCTGTGACCGGATTGCGCGGGTCGGCAATCTGGTTTCTCCGGCGGGCGAGACCTTCGACCTCGTCGGCCAGCAGGTCCAGCATGCGACGGGTTTCCCGGTCGGGACCGCCGTAGGTCAATTCCTGTATACGATAGGCAATCCGGATTTCCAAAAAGGTCCGACTGTTGTTCGGTGCTGCTGTGCCCAAGAGCTTTTCCCATTCGGCCTTCAGATCCTTAACCGACATGGCCTTCAAGGCGGCCAGGCGCGACAGAACTGTCTGATCCTGGCTTGGGTCCGCGCCTGACCTTGTGGCGGTTATCTTATTGCGTTGTTTCATAAATTCCTCCGATGCGGGTGCTTTTCGCACGACGATCACCGCTCTTTCGGAGCGAGAAGTCCACGAAACTGTCTCCGCCGTCGGCAGATAAATCGCTGGACTGTGCGGTGTTCAGGCGCATGACGCCGATCGCAAGAATGCGGCCGAGTTCTTCAAGCCGGGCACGGACAGACATCTGCTCCGGGCAAAGGGGATTGGGTCCCGAGATCGGGGAATTCAGATCATCAAACATGGGAGCGCCTTTAGGGTTGTTGCCCTATGTGGGGCCCGTCAGGCGCTGGTATTCAAGTCAAAACAATGGCTTGCAGGGATGCTGCGTAGGTTTGCGTAGTGGAACGGGTTTGGGTGGCGTGGCCCTTCAATGCCGCGTAGCTTTCTGAACCATCGAATCTGTCTCGAGCTTGAGAGCGGCCTTCCAGAGCGGAGTTTTCATGAACAAGCTGCGCTCAGTGCTTTGAAACCCTTTGACCCGATCCATGTGGAGCAAACCTGTCCAGAAGAGTGGCCGTAGTACATTCAGATACAAGCTACCCAGAATATCGTCATAGCGCGGCCCCGGGCCCCGTTCTGGCTCGCCGTAGAGCGTGCGGCGCAAATCTGCACCGGTAATGCCATCTTCGGCTTCTACGTTCAGAACGTTCATGAACATGTCCCAGTTGCCGAGAAGTGGCCCGTCACTGAACCGCGTGTAACCAGTATGGTTGATTTCAAAGAGGTAGAACGGCGTAATGATGCCAAAGAGGCGGCCCGGTTGGCTGACCAATTCCGATCCTGCTTTGGTCAGTTTGAACTGCCCCTTGTAATGCCGCCCCATTTTCAAGGTCGTCATCAGGAAATGAATATCGCCAAGCGGCATAAAATCCTGCTCGTTCAGGACTTTATTAACGGCGAAAAGATCGACGTTAGTGTGGCCCGGCCAGTCAAATTCAGCGGCAGCCCAGTGAACGAAATTGCGTTTGAAGCCTTTCGATTGCGTTAGGCCGATCGTTCCATGCTCTGCTAGATAAGCAAATGTCTTTTGAAAGCCCCGCAAAAGTGGGGAGAAAGCCAGTGCAGGCTCGTCATCCTGAAGGGAACGGAATTCGATCAAATCAGATCTCCCGTGCGAACCAACGGATCCGGCCGATGATGTGAACCTCATCGGCGGTGCGTTCGTATTCTGGATAATGCTTGTTGTCCGAGATGACCTGCACTGCCGGCGGGTCACTGTTGGGGACATGCTGCAAACGTTTGGCGACAAGCCCCATGCCGTCATCCAGAACAAAGATGCCTGGCGGGCTGGGTGCGCGTTTTGTCATGTCAACAAGGACCGTGTCGCCATCGAAGAGCGTGGGCTCCATGCTGTCGCCCTCCACTGTCATGATCCGCAATTGCGACGGCGATGCCCGGAGGTCGTGCTTGATCCAGGATTTGCGGAAGTGATAGGCGCGCCCTGGCGCTTCATGTTCCTCGAGCGCCACGGCGCCGCCCCCCATGGAGGGCCGGACGCCTGCATGGGCGATCGAGACGAAGGTATCGTCGGGGCTCTCGATGAAGGGTGAATCGCCTTCAACGGCGCCAATTCCATGGATCAGCCATTCCAGTTCGACTTTCAAGACACGAGCGACCTGCGCCAACCGGTCGAGTCCGGGGCGGGTCGAGCGGCCGCGCAATATGTCATAGACGAAGGACCGGTTCACACCGGCCATCTCGGCGACATGCGCAGGGCTCAATCCAAGCTGGTTCGCGCGAGCCTGCAGGCGATCTGCAAGCGTATGGTGTTCGGTCACGTTATCCCCACGTGGTTGTGGATATGATAGGATAAGATTGG
>JBLRXE010000231.1:0-4639 GCA_047920895.1 Roseovarius sp. | reverse complement strand
GCGCTGATGCATGAGAGTGCTGTGGATTACGCCAGCCCCGACATGTCGGGACTGGTCCCGCATGGGCGCGCGCTGCTGATTTCGGATTTCATGGGCGATCTGGCCCCTCTGCGCGACGCGCTGACGGCAGCGGCGGATCGGGGCGTGCGCGGGCTGCTTTATCAGGTGCTTGACCCCGCCGAAGAGGTCTTTCCCTACACGGGCCGCACGATTTTCGAGAGCATGGGCGGCACAATGGCGCATGAGACGCTGAAGGCGGGCGATCTGCGCGCGCGCTATCTGGAGCGTTTGGCCGCGCGCAAGGACGCGCTGAGCGCACTGTGTCAGGCGACCGGCTGGCGCTATGGCTGTCATCACACCGGCGAGAGCGCGCAATCGGCGCTTTTGTGGCTGCATGGGGCGATGGCCGGGGGGGCGGACGCATGATGCCGGGCGCGATCGGATTTGCCGCGCCATGGCTCTTGTGGGCGCTGGTCGCCTTGCCGATCCTGTGGATCATTCTGCGCGCCGTGCCGCCGGCACCTATCCGGCGGCGCTTTCCGGGTGTGGCGCTTTTGCTGGATCTCAAGGATGAGGACAGCGTCAGCGACCGCACGCCGTGGTGGCTCTTGCTGCTCAGGATGCTGGCGGTAACGGCGGTGATCGTGGGGCTGGCGGGGCCTGTGCTCAACCCGCGGGATGAGGGGGCGGCACGCGCCTCGGGTCCGCTGCTCATCCTGATGGATGGCAGTTGGGCCAGCGCCCGCGACTGGGCCGCGCAAACGGGGGTGATCGACGCAATGCTGGCAGAGGCGGGGCGCGACGGGCGGCCTGCGGCGCTGATGCAACTCAGCGATCCGCAAGCGCCGGTGTTTCAGGCGGCGGACAGTCTGCGCGCGCGGGTGCCGGGGCTGATCCCCGCCCCTTGGCCCGTCACGCCAGAGGGGATGGCGCGTGCCGTGGATCTGCTGGGCGAGAGCAAGTTTGAAACGCGCTGGTACTCGGATGGGCTGGAAGAAGAGGGGCGCGTGCCACTTCTTGAGGCGCTTGAGGCGCGGGGGCCTGTCACCGTGCATGAAAGCCCGCGTCCGGTGCTGGCGCTGACCCCGCCGGTGCTGGAGGACGGGCAAATCCAATTGCGTGCGCTGCGCGCTGTGCCGGGGCCGGTGCGCGAGATTGCGGTCAATGCCCATGGGCTAGATCCCGCCGGGGTGTCGCGGGTGCTGGCCACGCTGCCGATGACCTTTGACGAGGGCGCCGTTGAGGCGCGCGGCGCGCTGGCGCTGCCGCCTGAATTGCGCGCCCGCGTCACACGGTTCGAGATCGCGGGCGAGGCGCAGGCGGGGGCCGTCAGCCTGACCGATGACGGGCTGAAACGACGCGAGGTGGCGCTGATCGCGGGGCGCGAGGATCGCGAGGGTCTCGAATTATTGTCGCCGCTGCATTACCTTGAACAGGCTTTGAGCCCAACGGCGGACCTCTTGGAAGGGGGGCTGATGGATGTGCTGCCCGCCAATCCCGATGTGATCGTGCTGGCCGATGTGGCGACGCTCTCGGGCGCGGAACAGGCGGCGCTGCTGGACTGGGCGGACAAGGGCGGGATGCTCTTGCGCTTTGCTGGGCCGCGCGTGGCAGCGAGCGATGTCTCGCGCAGCGACGAAGACCCGCTGATGCCGGTGCGCCTGCGTGCAGGCGGGCGCACGGTGGGCGGGGCGATGAGCTGGGGCGAGCCCAAGACGCTGGCCCCATTCATTGAGGGCAGCCCGTTTCAGGGGCTGGCCATTCCGGGCGATGTGACGGTCCGCGCGCAGGTGATGGCGCAGCCTGATCCGACGCTGGCCGACCGGGTGATCGCGCAATTGAGCGACGGCACACCGCTGGTCACCCGCAAGCGGATCGGGGCGGGGCAGGTGGTGCTCTATCATGTCACCGCCAATGCCGAATGGTCGAGCCTGCCACTCTCGGGGCTGTTCGTGCAGATGCTGGAGCGTTTGGCCGTATCCTCTGCCATAGCCCCGCCCGATGCGGGCGAACTGGCGGGAACCACCTGGCAGCCGGCGCAGGTGCTGGACGGCTTCGGGCGATTGACAGAGGCGGACACGCGCCCCGGTGTAGCAGGCGAGCGCCTGTTGTCAGCGCCGCTTGGCCCCGATCTCTGGCCCGGTCTCTATGAGGGGCCGGAACGCAGCGTCGCGCGCAATGTGATCGCTGCTGATACGACGCTTCGCCCGGTCGCATGGCCCGCCCGCGTTGCGGTCGAGGGGCTGAAGCGCGCGCCCGAAACGCCGCTTGGCGGGTGGTTGCTGGCCGCAGCCCTGATGCTGCTGACCGCCGATATTCTCGCCTCTCTGGCGCTGTCGGGACGGCTCTGGCGCGCGCGCGCGGTGGCGGTGACAGTGCTTGTTCTTGCGCTCAGCCTTGGAACGGCGCCCGAGGCGCGGGCGCAGGATGACGCGCGCGCGCTGCTGGCGACCAGAGAGCTGGCGCTGGCGCATGTGGTGACCGGCGACGCGCGGCTGGATGATACCGCCCACGCCGGGCTGCGCGGCTTGGGTCAAGTGCTCAATTTCCGCACCTCGGTCGAGCCGGCAGAGCCGATTGCCGTCGATCTCGAACGCGACGATCTCACCTTTTATCCGCTTCTCTACTGGCCGATCAGTGCCAATCAACCGACTCCGTCGGCAGAGGCCTATGTCAAGCTCAACGACTATCTGCGCAATGGCGGCCTCATCCTCTTTGACACGCGCGATGCCGATATTGCCGGGTTCGGTGCCGGCACGCCCAATGGCGCGCGGTTGCAACGGATCGCGGCGCCGCTGGATATTCCGCCGCTGGAACCCCTGCCCGAGGATCATGTGCTCACGCGGACCTTTTATCTCTTGACCGATTTTCCGGGGCGTCATGCGGGCCGCGCGGTCTGGGTCGAGGCGGCACCGCCCGATGCCGAACAGATCGAGGGCATGCCGTTTCGCAATCTCAACGACGGGGTGACGCCGGTGGTGATCGGCGGCAATGACTGGGCGGCGGCCTGGGCGGTGAACGAGCGCGGCGATCCGATGTTTCCTGTGGGGCGCGGCTATGCCGGGGAACGGCAGAGGGAACTGGCCTATCGCTTTGGTGTCAATCTGGTGATGCATGTGCTGACCGGCAATTACAAATCGGATCAGGTGCATGTGCCGGCCCTTCTGGACAGGTTGGGTCAATGACGGGCAGCGTGGTGTTTGATCCTCTTTTGCCGGTCTGGCTGATTGCAGGACTTGGGGTGCTGGTGCTGGCAGGTCTGGTGCTGGCGCTCTGGCGGGGGCTGGCGGGCTGGCCGCTCCGGGCGCTGGCGGGGCTGGTGATTCTCGCGGCGCTGCTGGGGCCGGCCTATCAGCAAGAGGAGCGCACCGCCCTCAGCGACATCGTTCTGATTGTCGAGGATGAAAGCGCCAGTCAGGGATTGTCGGATCGCGGGACGCGCACGGCAGAGGCGGTCGAGATCCTGACCGCGCGTCTCGAGGCGCGGCCCAATACCGAGGTGCGCCGCGTGCGGGTGCCGGATGCGCCCGACAACGCTGGAACACAGGCGATGACCGCGCTGGCGCAGGCGATGGCCGAAGAGCCGCTGGGCCGTATCGCGGGTGTCATCCTGCTCTCGGACGGGCGTATTCACGATGTCGAGCGGGCACCGGACATTCCCGCGCCGCTGCATCTCTTGCACACGGGCCGGGAGGGGGATTGGGACCGGCGGCTGCGGATCGACAATGCCCCGGCCTTTGCCATTCTGGGCGAAGAGGTGCGCATGACCCTGACCGTCGCGGATGAGGGGGCCGCCCCCGCAGGCGTGACCACGGTGCCGCTCGATATCTCGGTGGATGGTGCAGAGTCGCGCCGCTTTGAGGTGCCGTTGGGCGAAGAAATCACCTTGCCGCTGATCCTGCCGCATGGCGGGCGCAACGTGCTGCAATTCACCACCCCCGCCGCGCCGGGCGAGCTGACGGATCGCAACAATACGGCGCTGGTGCAGATCAACGGCGTGCGGGACCGGCTGAGCGTGCTCTTGGTGTCCGGTCAGCCACATCCCGGCACGCGGACATGGCGCAACCTGCTGAAATCCGACAGCTCGGTCGATCTCGTGCATTTCACCATTCTGCGTCCGCCGGAAAAACAGGACGGTGTGCCGGTGCGGGAATTGTCGCTGATCGCTTTTCCAACGCGCGAGCTGTTTCTGGAGAAAGTGGATGATTTCGATCTGATCATCTTTGACCGCTACCGGCGGCGGGGCATCCTGCCGAATGTCTATCTCGAGAATATCCGGCGATATGTCGAGAATGGCGGCGCCGTCCTGTTTGCCGCCGGACCGGATTTTGCCGGGGCCGAGAGCATTTATCGCGGGCCTTTTGAGGCGATCATCCCGGCCCGTCCCACCGCCCGTGTGGTGGAAGAAGGCTATTTGCCCAAGGTCACGGATCTGGGTGAGCGGCATCCGGTGACGGCAGGGCTGGACCGGGAGTTTGACGGGGACTGGGGCCGCTGGTTGCGGCAAATTGAGGTCATGCAAACATCTGGCGATGTCGTGATGTCGGGCGCTGGTGATCGGCCTTTGCTCTTGCTTGACCGGGTCGGAGAGGGGCGCGTGGCGCTGCTGGCATCGGATCATGCCTGGCTCTGGGGGCGC
>JBLRXE010000230.1:0-4641 GCA_047920895.1 Roseovarius sp. | reverse complement strand
GGGTCTGCTCCTCTGGCGCGGCGATGGATTGCCCACTCGCTTTGCGCCTGAACTGCGCACGCATATCGCCGCCTCCGGTGATTTCAATCAGGACTGGTCGCGCTGCACCATCCCCGCCTCTGGCCCGCTCGCCGGGGTCGAGACCTGCCCCATCGGCCCGGATGGCCCGCCGCAAGTGCTGATCTGGGGCGACAGCCACCTGCGCGCCATGAAAGAGGGTCTGGAGGTGGCCGCTTATGCCGCCAACCGCCCCGCGCTGATCCTCTGGCACGCGGGCTGCCCGCCGCTCTTTGATGTGGCCAAGGCCGAAACTGCCGCCACCCCGGCACAGGACGCCGCCTGCACCCGCGCCAATCGCACGATCCGCGCAGGGCTGGCCCAAATCGACAGCCTGCACACCCTCCTCCTCGTCGGGCGCTGGTCCTATTACGTCGAAGGGCAGGGGGTGGGGCTGGACGCGCACAACCGCATCGCCCTCACGCCGCTGCCCGACAGCCTCTTGCCCCAAGGCCCGCAACCCACGCTCTTCAATGCAGGCCTCACCCGCACCCTGGCCGAACTCGCCCCGCAATTCCCCCGCATCCATATCCTGCGCCAACCGCCCGAGGTGCCGGATTACGATTCGCGCGCCGTGGCCCGCGCGCTGGTGCATGGCCGCATGGGTGTGGCCGACACGACCCGCCTCACCGTGCTCCGCGCCATGGCCGAGGTCCGCGCCGCCCGTGCCGAAGCGCCGCTCATGGCCTTGGCGCAATCGGGCGCGATCACCCTGATTGACCCGTGGCCACGCCTCTGCGATGCCAGCACATGCAGCGTGATGCAAGCAACTGAGGCGCTCTATTTCGACAACAACCACCTCACCAACCGCGCCGCCATCGCGCTCAGAGATCTTTTCGCCCCTGTCTTCGAGGCCCCGCAATGACCGCCGAGATCCGCAACGCCCAGTGGGACGTGATCGTCATCGGCACCGGCATGGGCGGCGGGCTGATCGGGCGCAGTCTGGCCGAGCGCGGCCTCAAGGTGCTCTTTGTCGAGAAAGGCCCGCAAGGCCACCGATCCGAGCGTCAGGGCCTCAACCCCGAAATGTTCGATCCCACCGCCCGCCAGTTGCGCGGCTATTGGCCCGGACCGATCCGGGCGCAGATCAATGGCCGCGCCTCGGAATTCTTTGGGCCCATCGGGGCCGGGGTGGGCGGCTCGTCCGTGTTCTACGCCGCCACGCTGGAACGCCCCGAACGCCACGATCTTGAGGCGACAGAGACCCGCCCGCACCCCACCGGCGGCTGGCCCGTGGGCTTTGATACGATGCGCGACTGGTATGATCAGGCCGAAAACCTCCTGCATATCTGCGGCGATCCCGATCCGCTCTCGCCAGACCCGGGCCCCCCGCTGCGCCCCGCGCCGCCGCTCTCCGCCCCCGATGCCGCCCTCATGCACAGCCTGCGCGCCGCAGGGCTGCATCCCTACCGTCTCCATGCTGCAATCCGCCACTTGGCCGGCTGCCATGGCTGCCTTGGCGTCAAATGCCCCAAACCCTGCAAGATGGATGGCCGCTCTGCGGGCGTGGAACCGGCCCTTGCCACCGGCAACGCGGCCCTCTTGGACCGCGCCGAGGTGCGCCGCCTCTGTGGCACGGCCCAGACCATCACCCATATCGAGGTCACGCAGGGGGACGAGACATTTGCGCTCACCGCGCCCCAGATCGTGCTTGCCGCAGGCGCGCTTGGCTCGCCCCGCCTGCTCTTGGCCTCTGCATCCGAGCACTGGCCCGACGGCTGCGCCAATGGCTCCGGCCTTGTGGGGCGCAACCTCATGTTCCACCTCAACGAGATTTTCGCCCTCTGGCCGCCGCGCGGCACGCCCGACAGCGGCCCCGGCAAGGCGATCTCGCTGCGCGATTTCTACCACAGCGACGGGCAGCGTTTTGGCACGGTGCAGTCGATGGGCATCGCGGCGGGTTATGGCGAGATCGTGCATACGCTCAACGGCATGTTCGACCGCTCCGCCCTGCGCCATCTGCGCCCCCTGCGCCACCTCACCCGCCTGCCTGCGGCGCTTGCGGCGCGGATATTGGGGCGGGCGCAGGTCTTTGTCGGGCTGATGGAGGATCTGGGATACCCCGAAAACCGCGTCACCTATGATCGCACCGCGCCCGACGCCATCGACATCAGCTATGTGCTCCACCCCGAGTTGCTCGCGCGCCGCCGCGCCTTTCGCCGCGCCATCCGGGCGGGGCTGCGCGGGCATCGGCGGCTCTTCCTCACCCATACGCCAGAGTTGAACTTTGGCCATCCCTGCGGCACGCTGCGGTTCGGCACCGATCCCGCCACTAGCGTTCTTGACCCCGAGTGCCGGGCGCATGGGCTGGACAATCTCCATGTGGCGGATGCCTCGTTCATGCCCTCGTCCATGGGGGTCAACCCAAGCCTTACCATCGCCGCCAACGCGCTGCGCGTGGCCGAGGCCATCGCCCGCCGCAGAAAGGCAGATACATGAAGCTCTCGGATGGATGGGCGGTTGTCACCGGCGCGGGCGGCGGTCTAGGGCGGGCCTTGGCGCTGGAACTCGCGGCGCGGGGTCAGCGCGTCATGGCCCTTGGCCGTGTGCCCGAGGGGATCGCCGCGACCGCCGCCATGGACGCACAGGGCCGGATCACGCCGATCACGGCTGATGTCGCCGACCCGCAGGCGCTGCGCGCGGCCTTTGCCCGGATCACCCAAACCGCGCCGGTGACGCTGCTGATCAATAACGCCGCCATCTACCCGCGCCGCGATTTTCTCGAGGAAACGCCCGAGAGCTTTGCCGAAACCGTGGCAATCAATCTGGGCGGCACGGTGGCCTGCACCCGCCTCGCACTGGGCAGCATGGTCGAGACCGGCTTTGGCCGCATCCTCAATGTCTCGACCTTCGCTGATCTGGCACCTTTACCTGCGTCCTCGGCCTATGCGGTGTCCAAAGGGGCCGGGCGCATTCTTACCCGCGCGCTTCTGGCTGACCTTGCCGACCGCTTTCCGGGGATTGTCCTTACCGACTGGATGCCCGGCATGTTGGCCACCCGGATGGGCGTGGCCCACGGGCTTGACCCGGCTCAGGCCGCCCGTTGGGGGGCGGCGCTTGCGCTCTGGCACGATCCGACGCTCAATGGCGCGGTGTTCGAGCGGGATCGTGAAATCATGCCCGCGCGCGGCCTCAAGGGCCGGATCAAGGATGCGCTGCTGTTGCGCCGCCGCCACCCGCGCGTGATCCACATCTGACCGCTATCGGCAATACGGCCCGTTGCCATGCTTGGCGGTGTCGAAATGCAGGTGGTCCTGATGGTGCCGATCCGAATTTGGCCCCAGCACCGTGCCGAATGTCCCGCAGGCGTCGCGGTGCACCCGCTTGAGGATGCGCCCCTCATGGCCCCGGTCCCAATCCTTGAGAACCGAGATTTCCGAGCCATCCTTGAGCAGCAGTGCCGAGACGTCGATCGCCTTGCCGCGCCCATGTTCGGAAATCCGCGCACCGGGCTGGCTGTTACGCGTGCGGCAGACGTAATGCGCCGGCACCCGCAGCCCCGTCAGCCCGCCGCCCAAGCGCCCGACCGCCGGCTTGGCGCTCCGGTCCACCCACCGCCCGAGCGCCCGCGCAGTGGGGCAATCCAGCGTCGCCGCTTGGCTCAGCCGCACACCATGCACGGATTCAAGCCGCACCGCGCGCTCCACGCCACAGCCATTCGCCTCGTGAGGCTGAAACCCCGAGACAGACCCGATCAACCCCGGATCACCGCAGAGCCCGCCACTCCGGCTGACCTCGTCATTGTCGCTGCGCCCACAGCCCGAGGCGATCAGGCTCAGCCCCATCGCCATGCCCAGAACCGCCCGCCTCATGCCTTCTTTGCCCGGCCAAAATCTGGCGCGGCGGTGTCCTGCCCGGCCTCGATGATGCCGCGCCGAATGGCACGGGTGCGGGTGAAATATGCGTGCAGATGCTCGCCATCACCAATGCGAATGGCGCGTTGCAGCGCAAACAACTCCTCGGTAAAGCGGCCCAGAATTTCCAATGTCGCCTCCTTGTTGTTGAGAAACACATCGCGCCACATGGTCGGATCGCTCGCGGCAATCCGGGTGAAATCCCGGAACCCGGCGGCAGAATACTTGATCACCTCGCTGTCGGTGACGCGGCGCAGGTCATCGGCCACGCCGACCATCGTATAGGCGATGAGATGCGGCGCATGGCTTGTCACCGCCAGCACCAGATCGTGATGCTCGGCATCCATCTCATCGGTGTTCGAGCCAAGCGCCTGCCAGAACCGCTCCAGCCGCTCCACCGCCGCCCGGTCGCTGCCCTCCTGCGGCACGATCAGACACCAGCGGTTGTCAAAGAGCTCCGCAAAGCCCGATCGCGGCCCCGAATGTTCGGTCCCGGCCAGCGGATGCGCGGGCACGAAATGCACGCCCACGGGGATATGTGGGGCAACCGCCTCGATCACCGCCTTCTTGACCGACCCGACATCGCTCACCGTGGCACCGGGCTTGAGCTCAAGCTTGCCCGGCTTCGTGGCCTCTCCCAGCACATGTATCTCGATGAGCGCGGGCGCACGGACGGCAGTGCCACCGGCCCGCTCTGCGAGCCGGTCGATCGAGACGAAGACCGTGGGCG
>JBLRXE010000229.1:0-4643 GCA_047920895.1 Roseovarius sp. | reverse complement strand
TGGCCATGTCCTGCCGCCCCGATCTCATCATCTTTGACGAGCCGACGACCGCGCTCGACGTGACCACGCAGATCGAGGTTCTGGCCGCGATCCGCGACATTGTCGATGAGTTCAACACGGCGGCGATCTACATCACGCATGACCTCGCGGTCGTGGCGCAGATGGCCGATACGATCAAGGTGCTCCTGAAAGGCGAAGAGGTCGAAGAAGCCTCGACCAAGGAGATGCTGGACAATCCGAAAGAGGAATACACCAAATCGCTCTGGGCGGTGCGCAGTTTCCAGAGCCCGCAACGTCATCGCCCCAAGGATGGCGTCCCGTTGATTTCGGTGCGCAATGTCGATGCCTCCTACACCGGCGGTGAAAAGGTGCTCGATGATGTCAGTTTCGACATCTACGAAGGCATGACCGTGGCGGTGGTGGGCGAATCCGGCTCTGGCAAATCAACCACGGCGCGGGTCATCACGGGCCTCTTGCCACCCTCCAAGGGCGAAGTTCTGTTCAAGGGAGAGCCCTTTCCGCCCAGCTACAAGGACCGCACCAAGGACCAGTTGCGTCAGTGCCAGATGATCTATCAGATGGCCGATACCGCGCTCAATCCAAAGGTCCGGATTTCCGAGATCATCGGGCGGCCTGCGGCCTTTTACTCGGGCCTCAAGGGCGTGGCGCTCAAGAACCGGGTGGACGAATTGCTCGACCTGATCGAGCTGGAACCGGCGCAATATTACAACCGCTATCCGCCCGAATTGTCAGGCGGGCAAAAGCAACGGATCGGCATTGCCCGCGCGCTTGCGGCGGAACCTACATTCATCGTTTGCGACGAGGTGACATCAGCCCTCGATCAGCTTGTGGCCGAAGGCATCTTGCGCCTGCTCGACCGGCTGCAAAACGAACTGGGGCTGGCCTATATGTTCATCACCCATGACCTTGCGACCGTCCGCTCCATCGCTGATGAGGTGGTGGTGATGCAGCATGGCAAGGTGGTGGAACAGGGGCCCAAGGACGAGATGTTCACGCCCCCGCACCATCCCTACACCGACCTGCTGCTCAGCTCGGTGCCCGAGATGGACCCCAACTGGCTCACCACGCTGCTTGAGGAGCGTGGCATTGACAATGTCGGCGATGCGGCAGCGGCGCGAATTGATCCGAAGGATCCCAAGATCACCGGCGCCAACGCCTGAACACGACAATAGGCGCGGAGGGGTTCCCTCCGTGCCCGACCTGCGGATGGTTCGGCGTTACAGGATCGCCATAGCCGAGAGCACGAAAGTGCCGATGATCGCGCCATAGACGATCACCACAGCCTGCCAAGAGGCACTATGCGCGCGCAGTTCGCGGTTCAATTCATCGCGGGTCATCGGCTTGCCTCCTTTATAGCAATGCGTCCGTGGATCGCTCTGACGATCACCAGGCGCACATAATTGATTTCTGCGATTGCACAATGGGTAATCTGCTGAAAATCCATGTGTTTAAGGCATGTCTCCTGCCCGATTTCCGCATATCGAACGATTCCGAAGGGTCATTGTCCAAAACCGACCTCCGGACAAGAGATGGGGGCGCTGCCCCCGTCCCGGATTACATCCGGGACTCCCCCGAGGTATTTTTGGCCAGATGAAATGGGGGTGGGTGGGGATGGCGGTTGTGAGCTAATATCAGTTGTAGATCACACCAGGACCCAGAATCCAGACGCCCTTGATTTCGAACCCATACATGCCCGATAGCAATGCGTTCCGTCAGGATGGATATACTTCAGCCTCATAGGGTGCCCGATCCGGTTTGCGGTTGGTTTTTGGCGCAAACTGTCAATGGCAGCTTCGTTCGCAAAACCGCCAGGCTGTGTCCAAGGCAACGCCCCCTCTCAACTTTCGCCCTTTCCATCTATCAACGCCTGAACAATCGCCTTGGCGCTGTCACTGTCCCAATGCGCATCTCCTTGCAGGCGGGCGACCTCATGGCCCTCAGGATCGAGGATTACCGTGATGGGCAGGCCAAAGACACCCATGGCGCGCGCGAGGGCGCTCTTGGGGTCGGTGTGCAGCGGCAGATTGTCAACGCCGATCTCGTCAAAGAACTTGGCCATCGCGGTGGGCGCGTTGCGGCCCGTGGCGATGGTGACAACCTCGAATTGCTCGCTGCCCATCTGGGTTTGCAGGTTCGAGAGCGTGGGCATTTCGGCGCGGCAGGGCGCGCACCATGTGGCCCAGAAATTCAAGACAACATGGCGCCCTCGGAAATCAGCCAGCGTGCCGGTGGTGCCATCGGCACGGGTGAATTCGGTGAGGGGCGCGGCGGCGGGGGCGCTGTGAAAGTTCAGTTTCCTCATGTCCCCGTCGCGCAGCGCCTCAAGGGCGGTGGTATCGGCCATGGCAGTATTTGCACCAAAGGCGAGGGCCATATAAAGGACGATGTGACGAATGCGTTTCATAATTCCCTCCGAAGGGCCAAAAACATGACTGACAAGACCTCGAACCAGATGTGGGGCGGCCGCTTTGCTGCCGGGCCGGATGCAATCATGGAGGCAATCAATGCCTCGATCTCATTCGACAAACGGATGGCGGCACAGGATATCGCCGGGTCGAGGGCCCATGCCGCGATGTTGGCGGCGACAGGTATTGTCAGTGATAGTGATGCCGCGGCGATGAGGGAAGGCCTGCTCACGGTCTTGTCAGAGATCGAGGCGGGAGAATTCACTTTTTCCACGGCGCTTGAGGATATTCACATGAATGTCGAGGCGCGACTCAAGGATCTGATCGGCGCGCCTGCCGGGCGGCTGCACACGGGGCGGAGCCGCAACGATCAGGTGGCCACCGATTTCCGGCTCTGGGTGCGGGATCAACTGGATGCCGTGGATCAGGCGTTGCAAGCCCTGATGCGCGCGCTTCTGGCGCAGGCCGAGGCCGGGGCAGAGTGGGTGATGCCCGGTTTTACCCATCTCCAGACCGCGCAGCCGGTGACGTGGGGGCATCACATGATGGCCTATGTCGAAATGTTTGGGCGCGATCTGGGCCGGGTGCGCGATGCGCGGGCGCGGATGAACGAATGTCCCTTGGGGGCGGCGGCGCTGGCGGGGACATCCTTTCCGATTGACCGCGAGATGACGGCCAAGGCACTCGGCTTTGACCGCCCCTGCGCCAATTCGCTCGACGCGGTCAGCGATCGGGATTTCGCGTTGGAATTTCTGGGCGCAGCGAGCATCTGCGCCATGCATCTGAGCCGCTTTGCCGAAGAGTT
The DNA here is from genome assembly GCA_047920895.1 of Roseovarius sp. GTDB lineage: Bacteria > Pseudomonadota > Alphaproteobacteria > Rhodobacterales > Rhodobacteraceae > Roseovarius. The sequence goes on along the minus strand of JBLRXE010000229.1, from coordinate 1,412 downwards.
GGTGATCTGGTCCTCGGCACAGTTCCGTTTTGTGGCGCTGTCGGATCGATTCTCGACCGGATCAAGTATCATGCCGCAAAAGAAGAATCCCGATGCGGCGGAGTTGATCCGCGCCAAGGTGGGGCGCATCTTCGGGGCCAATGTGGCGCTGATGATGGTCATGAAAGGCCTGCCGCTGGCCTATTCCAAGGATATGCAGGAGGACAAGGAACAGGTGTTCGACGCCGCCGACAACCTGATGCTGGCGCTGGCCGCGATGGAAGGCATGGTGCGCGACATGGCGGCGCGCACGGATAATCTCGAGGCGGCCGCCGGGTCGGGATTCTCGACCGCGACCGACCTTGCCGATTGGCTGGTGCGGGTGCTGGATATGCCTTTCCGCGAGGCGCATCATGTGACCGGGGCGCTGGTGGCCCGCGCCGAGGCCAAGGGCTGTGATCTGCCCAACCTCGGCCTTGACGAGATGCAAGAGGTGCATGGCGAAATCACCGCGTCGGTCTATGATGTGTTGGGCGTGCATAATTCGGTGGCGTCACGGGTCAGCTATGGCGGCACGGCACCCACACAGGTGCGCGCCCAAGTTGCGCGGTGGAAGGAGCGATTGGGATGATACGGCTGGGTTTTGCTCTGCTGAGCCTCACGGTGCTGATGGGCTGCGGCGTTGACGGAGACCCGGTGCGCCCCACGGCGGGCGTGAACGTGGGCGTCGGCACGCATGGCGTCAACGTCGGCGTGGGTGGCGGGGTGCGCGTGGGCGGCGTCAATGTCGGCGTTGGGGTAGGCCTGTGAGATGGGTCTTTGCCGCGCTGGCCGTCTGGGGCGCGATCCATCCGATGTATTGGTTCCTGCAATGGTTCGGGCAGAACGGCTTTGACGTGATGGGCATGGTCGATGCCTGGCATGCCAATGCGGCAAGTTCGGGGCTGGTCTGGGATCTGACGATTGCTGCCGTGGCGCTCACGGTCTGGGTGATTGTCGAGGTGGTGCAACACCGGCATTGGCTGGGCCTGATCGCGATTCCGGCAACGTTTTTCATCGGGGTCAGTTGCGGTTTGCCGCTCTATCTGTTCTTGCGGGCATCGCGCGGCGGCCCGCGCGGGATTTGAGTATTTTTGGAACGATGAAACGGAGCGGAACGGCGCGTGGATCACTTTCTTTATCATAACGGTGTGTTGCAGGCCGAGGACGTGCCGCTCTTGGAGATTGCCGAGGCGGTGGGCACGCCGTTCTATTGCTATTCCACCGCGACGCTCACGCGGCATTTCCGCCTGTTTGACGAGGCGCTGGCGGGCATGGATCATCTTGTGTGCTATGCCATGAAGGCGGCGAGCAATCAGGCGATCCTGAAAACGCTGGCGGGCTTGGGTGCCGGGATGGATGTGGTTTCGGGCGGGGAATATGCACGCGCCAAG
>JBLRXE010000228.1:0-4675 GCA_047920895.1 Roseovarius sp. | reverse complement strand
GGATGAGGCCCATCGCCTCGACCATGCGAAAGCCAAAGCCGCGCGCCAGACCATTCAGCGTCTCGTCGCGCTGGATATTCAGGAGCGGCTCAAAGAGCGTGGCGATGCGGCGGTCGATGTAATGCTGCAAGCGGCGCTGCACCTTGGCGGCCACATCGGCGCCCGCCTCGTCATCGACAAAGGCCACGACCTGCGGCTTCAAGGGGTCGGCGCCGGGCGTCAGCTTGCCCACCGCCTCTTTGCCCCACAAGAGCCCGCCCTGTTCGGTAAAGTCGATCTCAGTGTCGGGGGTATTGTAGAATTTGTCCGCCTTGAGATGGAAATGCGGGGCCAATGCCGCAACGCTCGCCTGTTGCAGCGTGCGCGCCTCCTTGCCCGCCGCCGCGCGGTCCTGCATGAAGCGGAACCCTTCGAGCCGTCCGACGAATTCGCCTTCGACGGTCACGTCACCTTGATCGTTCACTTCGGCCACCATGGCTTCCTTCTGCTTGAGTCGGCGCAGGAGCACCGAGGTGCGCCGATCCACAAATCTCTGGGTCAAACGCTCGTGCAATGCATCCGACAGACGGTCTTCTACAGCGCGCGTCGCGCCGCGCCAATGGTTTTCGTCATCCACCCAGCCTTTTCGCTGCGAGACATAGGTCCAGGTGCGGATATAGGCCAGCCGCTTAGACAGCGCATCGAGATCGCCATCGGTGCGGTCGATGCGTCCTACCTGCTGCGCCAGCCAGTCGTCAGACACACGGCCATAGTCCACCAGGTCGCAAAATATCCGCTCCAGAAGGCTGGCATGTTCGGCGGCGCTGATGCCCCGGAAATCGGGAATCCGGCAGACATCCCACAAGAGTTTCACCGCCGTCCCGCCAATCGCACGCTGTGCAACGTCGGATTGTTCGGCCAGCGTCTTGAGCGCGCCCAGATCATCCGCCTCACGGGCGCGGGCCAGCAAATCGTGATCGGGCCGCGCCTCGAGACTGCCGATGAGCGCGCCGGTGGTGCCGAATTGCAGCCGCGCATTGCGCCATTCCAGCTTGCGGATGGGGGCAAAGCGATGCGCCATGATCGCCTCGGACAGTTCGGGATCAAGATCGGGTGCCTCGCCGGTCACACCAAAGGTGCCGTTGTTCATCCCGCGCCCCGCGCGCCCCGCGATCTGGCCCAATTCATTGGGCTGCAAATCGCGCATCCGCCGCCCGTCGAACTTGCTCAGCGAGGAAAACGCCACATGGTTGATATCAAGGTTGAGCCCCATGCCGATGGCATCGGTCGCCACGAGGTAATCGACATCGCCATTCTGATAAAGCTCGACCTGCGCATTGCGGGTGCGCGGGCTGAGCGCGCCCATCACCACCGCCGCGCCCCCCTTTTGCCGACGTAACAACTCGGCCATGGCATAGACGTTTTCCACCGAAAAGCCGACGATGGCGCTGCGGGCGGGCATCTTGGCGATCTTGCGCGGGCCGGTGTATGTCAGTTGCGACATGCGGGCGCGGTTTAGGAACTCCACCCCCGGCACCAGCGCGGCAATGGTCTGGCGCATGGTGTGGCTGCCCAGAAACTGCGTCTCGCGCAGCCCGCGCATACGCAACAGCCGGTCGGTAAAGACATGCCCGCGCTCCGGGTCGGCACAAAGCTGGATTTCATCCACCGCCACGAAATCGGTGCCCATCCCCTCAGGCATCGCCTCGACCGTGCAGACCCAGTATTGCGCGCGCTCGGGCACAATGCGTTCCTCGCCTGTGACCAGCGCCACGACAGAGGGGCCGCGCACCGCGACGATCTTGTGATAGACCTCGCGCGCCAAAAGCCGCAGCGGCAGGCCGATGATTCCCGTGCGATAGCCCAGCATCCGCTCGATGGCATAATGCGTCTTGCCGGTATTGGTCGGGCCCAGAACCGCCAGGGTTCTTGACTGCTCGGACATCCGAAGCACTCCTTGATGGTGTCAGAGATCCGCGCCGCCCAATGACCGGGCCACACGTTCCCGGGCCTTGGTTACGTTTTCGTGGTGGGGATGTATAGCCAGAGCACGCGAAAACGCCGCATGCGCCAGATCGGGCTGGCCCAGGTCATCCAACAGCACACCCAAGCCATAGATCGCGTTGTAATGCCGGGGTTCAAGCGCCAGCGCGCGCTCGATGTCATGGAGCGCCAAGCCGTAGCGCGCCTGCCGGAAAAAGGCGACGGAACGCAGGTGCCACGCTTCGGCAAAACCCGGCGCATGGTCAATGGCCGCACTCAGATGTTCGACCGCCGCCACCAGATCGCCCGCCTCGATCGCGTCCTCTCCGCGCCGCAACAAGAGGTCCATCGCGGGCGAGCCGGAGCGCGACAATTCCAGCTCGATCTCTGCGGCAATCTTTCGCGCCTCGGGTGCCTCGGCCTGCGACAACTGGGCAAACAGCCCGTCCAGCCGCGTCTCCTCTGCCAGTGCAGGTAGGGAAAACGTGACTATCACGGCACATGCCGCGACGATACGGTTGAGATTGAACTTTGCTGCGCCCATAACAGGGTAGAGTTTAGCGCAGATTGGCCGGTTGCATAGCCCCGGCATCGCAAATGTGAAAGGAAACGCAGATGAGCGACGTGATCACCGCAGCCGTGACCGCCCTGAATGACAAACTGGGCGGCGAAGGCCTCGACGGCAGCGCGAAATTCGTAATCGAGGACGAGGGCGCCATCGTGATTGACGCAGACGGCGCGCGCGCCGGCGATGACGAAACCGATGTCACGCTCACCGCCAGCCGCGACACGTTCGAATCGATTCTCGCGGGCGATCTCGATCCCGCCGCCGCCTTCATGTCGGGCCGCCTCAGCGTGGATGGCGACATGGGCATGGCGATGAAACTGGGCAGCGTTCTGGCCTGATGCACGGGGCGCCGCTCTTTGACGATGTGGCCCAGGGGCCGGAGGGGGGCGCGGCCTGGTGGGTTTCCGCCTCGGACGGGGTGCGACTGCGGGTCGGTTTGTGGAATCGGCAAGCGACGCAGGGGACAATTCTGCTCTTCCCCGGTCGCACCGAATATATCGAGAAATACGGCCTCGCCGCCGTTCATTTCGCGGGCTGCGGCTATGCCACGCTGGTCATCGACTGGCGCGGGCAGGGTCTGGCGGACCGGCTGACCACTGATGCCATGGCAGGCCATGTGCATCAGTTCGCGGATTACCAGCGGGATGTGGCCGCGATGGTCGAGGCCGCACAGCGCCTTGATCTGCCACGGCCCTGGCACCTGCTGGCACATTCCATGGGCGGCTCCATCGGGCTGCGCGCGGTGATGCAGGGGCTAGAGGTGCAAAGCTGCGCCTTTTCAAGCCCGATGTGGGGCATCAAGATGGCTCAGGCCCTGCGCCCTGTTGCATGGTCGCTGTCCTGGGGCAGCCGACATATTGGCATGGGCCATCACTACGCCCCCGGCACTGCGGGTGAACATTATGTGCTCGAAGAACCCTTTGAGAGCAACAAGCTGACCAATGACCGCGAGATGTATGAATATATGGCGCGGCAATTGCGCGCCCATCCCGAACTGGGTCTGGGCGGCCCCAGCCTGCACTGGCTGCACGAGGCGCTGCGCGACACCCGCGATCTGGCGCGCGCGCCCTCGCCCGACCTGCCCTGCCTGACCATTCTGGGCAGCGACGAGCAGATTGTGGACGTGCCCCGCGTGCTCGACCGGATGGCGCATTGGCCGGGCGGGCATCTGGAAATGGTCCCCGGCGGGCGGCATGAAACGCTGATGGACACGCCCGATATGCGCGGGCGCCTCTTGCAACAGCTCTGCGATTTCTACCGGGACGCACCGGACCGGGCGACTAGCGGTCGCGCACCACGGCCGAGTGCTGTTCCCCAAGCCCGCTGATCCGCACCACCATTTCATCGCCCTCGATCAAATAGCGCGGCGGCTTGCGCCCCATACCCACCCCCGGCGGCGTGCCGGTGGCGATCACATCGCCCGGCTCCAGCGTCATCAGCGCGCTGAGATAGGCCACGATATGCGCCACCGAAAAGATCATGCGCGCCGTCGTGCCGGTCTGCATCCGCGCGCCGTTGAGGTCGAGCGAAAGATCGAGCGCCTGCACATCGCCCACAGCATCGGGCGTGACCAGCCAAGGCCCCATCGGCGCAAAGGTGTCACAGCTCTTGCCCTTGGTCCATTGCCCCGCCCGCTCCATCTGAAAGGCGCGCTCGGACACGTCGTTGACGATGGTGTAGCCTGCGACATGATCCAGCGCCTCGGCCTCGGTCACGTATTTCGCGCGCTTGCCGATCACCACGCCCAATTCCACCTCCCAATCGCCCTTCTGCGCGCCGCGCGGCAGGCTGACGGCATCATGGGGACCACAAATGGCCGAGGTTGCCTTGAGAAACACCACCGGCTCGGGCGGGGCGGCGACCCCCACCTCTTCGGCATGGTCGGTATAGTTGAGGCCGATGCAGATAAGCTTGCCCACCTGCCCCACCGGCGGCCCGATCCGGGGATTGCCCGCCACGAGGGGCAGGCTCTCGGGGTCGATCCGTGGCAGATCGGCCAGCACCGCCCTGGCCAGATCCGGCAGAACACCCGACAGATCCCTGAGCCGCTCTTGATCGTCCAGAACCGCCGGGCGTTCCTGCCCAGCCTCGCCATATCGCGCAAATTTCATGTGCTTGTCCCTCTCTCAGTTTGCGCCCCACCCT
>JBLRXE010000227.1:0-4706 GCA_047920895.1 Roseovarius sp. | reverse complement strand
CCGCGCGCGCGTCAGCCCATGCCTGTCGCGCCAGATGCACATTCCCCGCCAGATCCCCCACCGTGGGGTTCAACTGCGCCAATGTCAGGCGAAACCGATCAGCCATGCGCGTGCCCTTTGCATATCCTCGCGCCTGATGTAGCAGATCGCCGCCGGAGGAAAAGACGATTTGGCCAAAACCCGTTGTCAGCCCCGGCACCGTCCTCTAGATTTGGCGTAGCCGCCGTATCATCGGGCGGGATCGGGCATCGGGGCAGATATGACGTTTTCGCGCACAAGACCCATCCTTCTGAGCATCGCGCTTGGCATCGCCAGCATGGCCGCCGCGCAGGACGCGCAGGTGCAGACCAAGCAATATGACGATGGCGGCGTCTATGAGGGCACGTTCAAGGACGGGCTGCAACATGGCACAGGCATCTATACCCTGCCCAACGGCTATGAATATTCCGGCGATTGGGTCGAAGGCGAGATCCGCGGCAAGGGTGTCGCCCGCTTTCCCAACGGCTCGGTCTATGAGGGCGAATTCGCACGCGGCAAGCCCAGTGGAGTCGGCAAGATCGTCTTTACCGATGGCGGCACCTATGAGGGCGCTTGGGACGACGGCAAGATCACCGGCCAAGGTGTCGCGATCTATGCCAATGGCGTGCGCTATGAGGGCGGGTTTCTCAATGCCATGCACCACGGGCGCGGCCGGATGCAGAGCCCCGGTGGCTATATCTATGACGGCGATTGGGTCAATGGCGTCAAAGAGGGCGAGGCCAAGATCACCTATCCCGATGGTGCGGTTTACGAGGGTGCTGTTGCACGCGGCGCGCGCGAGGGGGAGGGCACGCTCACCATGCCCGACGGGCTGATCTATCAGGGCACATGGCGCGCCGGCGAGATTGACGGCAAGGGCAAGCTCACGCAGCCCAATGGCGATGTCTACGAGGGCGATCTTGTCGCCGGGCGCCGCGAAGGCATGGGCCGCGTCACCTATGAGAATGGCGATCTTTACGAGGGTGCCTTCAAGGATGACCGCCGCCATGGTCAGGGCAAATTCACCGGCACCGATGGCTATCTCTACGAGGGCGACTGGCTCGCAGGTAAAATCTCGGGTCAGGGGCGCGTGACCTATCCCGATGGCTCGGTCTATGAGGGGCAATTCCGTGATGATCTCGCCAATGGCGAGGGGCGCATCACCTATCCTGACGGCGCGACCTATGAGGGATCATGGGTGGGCGGCGTGATCGAGGGCACGGGGCGTGCCACCTATCCCAATGGTCTTGTCTATGAGGGTCAATTCCAGAACGCCCGCAACCATGGCTCAGGGATCATGACCTATCCCGATGGTTATCGCTATGAGGGCGACTGGGAAAACGGCCAACGCCATGGCACCGGCACCGCCACCTATCCCGATGGCACGATCTATGTCGGCCAGTTCGTCGAGGGGCAGCGCCATGGTCAGGGCAAGATCACCATGCCCGATGGCTTCGTCTACGAGGGCGACTGGCAGACCGGCGAAATCTCGGGGCGCGGCGTGGCGACCTACACCAATGGCGATGTCTATGAGGGCATGTTCCGTGCCGGCAAGCGGCAGGGCGAAGGCACCATGCGCTATGCCACCGGCCAAGAGGCCAGCGGCACATGGGAAGACGGCGCGCTGTCAGAGGCCACGACCAAGACCGAGTGATCAGACGATACGCCCCGCCTCCAGATCGCCCAGCACCCGCGCGGCCCCGTCCAGCACCGCCTGACGGCGGCCAGACTCCATCTTGTCCCAGGTGCGATAGACCGGCCCCATGCGCGGATTGCGGCCAAATCGGTCGCGGTGCCGGATCAGGAAATCCCAATAGAGAAGGTTGAAGGGACAGGCGTTCTCGCCGGTCTTGTCCTTGACCGAATAGGCACAGGACCGACAGTAATCCGACATCTTGTCGATGTAATTGCCGGAACTCACATAGGGTTTGCTGGCGATGATGCCACCATCGGCAAACTGGCTCATACCGATCACATTCGGCGCCTCGACCCACTCAAACGCATCGGCATAGACCGCCAGATACCATTCATGCACTTGGCCCGGATCAATCCCCGCCAGAAGTGCGAAATTACCCGTCACCATCAGGCGTTGAATGTGATGCGCGTAGGCCTCTTTTGCCGTAACCCCAACAGCTTGGGCAACACAGTTCATCCGCGTCTCGCCCCCCCAATACATCGCAGGCAGATCGCGCCCGTGGCCCAGCGCGTTGCGCGTCACATAGCCCGGCCCCTCGCGGAAATAGAGGCCGCGCATATATTCCCGCCAGCCGATCACCTGCCGGATATAGCCCTCGGCGGCATTGATCGGCACCCGGCTCGCTTTCCATTCCTCAAGAACTCGGGTGCAGATATCCACAGGATTGAGCAATCCGATGTTCAAATACATCGAAATCACCGAATGATGCAGGAACGTATCCCCCTCCAGCATCGCATCCTGTGTATCGCCAAACCCAGCCAGCAAGGTCCGCGCAAAATGGTCAAACGCTTGGGCGGCCTCGGCCCGTGTCACACCAAACCAGAACGGGCGCAGGTCGCCGAAATGCTTGCCAAAACGCGTCTCGACCAGATCCAGCACTTCTCCTGTGATCGCATCCGGCTCAAACCGCAGCGGCGAGGCGCGCAACAGGTCCGCCTGCGCCCGCTTGCGATTGTCATGGTCGAAATTCCACTTGCCGCCCGCCGGTTGATCGCCCTCCATCATCAACCCGGTCTTGCGCCGCATCTCGCGGTAAAAATACTCCATCCGAAGCTCTTTGCGCCCCTCGGCCCAACGGTCGAACTCTTCCAGTGAGCAGATGAACCGGCCATCCGGCAGTTGCCGGACCGTCAAAGGTGCCTCATTGAGCGCCGCAATCAACCGCCATTCGCCGGGCTGCGTGGCAATCACCTCGGACGCACCAAATTCCTCCGCCCGCCGGATCAATTCGCCGACAATCGACGGCGCGGCGCCCGGATCATCCAGCCGCGTATAGGCAACCTGCCAGCCCTCGGCCCGCAACTCTTCGGCAAAATGCCTCATCGCCGACAGGATCAGCGCGATCTTCTTGGGATGGTGCGGCACATAGCGGCCCTCGTCCATCACCTCGGCCATGACCACCACGTCATGCGCCTTGTCCGCCGCGCGCAAGGCCGAGAGATCCGGGCTAAGCTGATCCCCCAGCACCAGCACCAGCCGCGTCACCATGGCACGGTTTTCCCCTGCCAATCAAAAAACCCGCCGCTGTCCTCGGGCCGCAACCCTGCGATGACGCGCAGCAGGTTTTCCGCCGCCTCTGCCGCGGGCACCGCAGGGTGCCGCCCCAGATATTTGCGGGTGAAGTCGGTCTCGACCGTGCCCGGATGCAGCGCCACGCAAATCGCCGCGCGATGGCTGCGTCCCAGTTCAATCGCGCCCGTGTGGATCATCTGATTGAGCGCCGCCTTGGCGGTGCGATAGGAATACCAGCCGCCAAAACTGTTGTCGCCAATCGAGCCCACCCGCGCCGAGAGCGCCGCAAAGACCGCCCGCCCCTCGCGCGGCAAGAGCCGAACACTGTGCTTGAGCACGAGCGATGGCCCCACGCAATTGAGCGCGAATTGATCCAGCATCGCTTGCGCGCTCACCTGCCGCAGCGCCTTTTCCGGCGCGGCATCGCCGATTTCCAACGCCCCTGTCGCCACGAGAATCAGGTCAAACGGACCCGCCAGCGCCCCAAGCGCCGCCGCAACCGACGACTCATCGGTCACGTCCAATCCGTCGTCCCTCCGCGACAGGTGCGTGACCACGACGCCCTTGGCCCTGAGCGCGGTGCTGACTGCGCGCCCGATGCCGCCCGAGGCCCCGATGATCAATGCGTTTTCCATGTGCCGGACCTAGCCGAAGGCCGGGCCGCGTCAACCCCGAACCCCATGTGCAATTTCGGGGTTTTCATCGCCGCGCAGCACCCGTATAGTTTTGCCCATGTTGACGCAGGATCATAACACGCCCTTGCCCCACGCCTTTCGGCGTGCCGCGGGTGCTGTCCTGCTAGGCCTAAGCCGCCTCTGAGCGTGCCGTCTTGGCGCGACCGCTCAGAGGATGTGCCGTTTTCGCGCCGCAGGCTTAGGATTTATTGAAAGAGACCAACATGACCAACAGCACCAATGACCGCATTTCACCGCAGGTGAAAAAAGATCGGGTCTTGATCTTCGACACCACCTTGCGCGACGGTGAGCAAAGCCCCGGCGCGACCATGACCCATGCCGAAAAGCTCGAAATTGCCGGGCTGCTCGATGACATGGGCGTCGATATCATCGAGGCGGGTTTTCCCATCGCCTCGGAGGGCGATTTCAACGCGGTCAGCGAGATTGCCAAGAACGCCAGAAACGCCGTGATCTGCGGCCTCGCGCGCGCCAATTTCAAGGATATCGACCGCTGCTGGGAGGCGGTGAAACACGCCGCCCGCCCGCGCATCCATACCTTTATCGGCACCTCGCCGCTGCACCGCGCGATCCCCAATCTTGACCGCGACCAGATGGCCGAACGCATCCACGAGACGGTGACACATGCCCGCAACCTGTGCGACAATGTGCAATGGTCGCCGATGGATGCCACCCGCACCGAATGGGATTATCTCTGCCGCACGGTTGAGATTGCGATCAAGGCGGGGGCGACCACGATCAATATCCCCGATACCGTGGGCTATACCGCGCCCGAGGAATCCGCGAGC
>JBLRXE010000226.1:0-4721 GCA_047920895.1 Roseovarius sp. | reverse complement strand
GATCGAAGCGTTGGAGACGTACCACGCTTACTACGGCGACTCCCTGCGGGTGGCCTGTCCCACCGGGTCCGATACCCTGCTGAACTTGCACGAGGTCGCCGCCGAATTATCGCGGCGGCTGGCATCGCTTTTCCTGCCGGATGCCGATGGCCGACGCCCCAGCCAGGGGGGCCTTGATCCCTTGCGCCAGGATGCAGATGGCAATCCGCTACTCTTATTTCATGAATACTTCGATGCCGAAACGGGACGCGGCCTCGGAGCCAGTCACCAAACCGGCTGGACGGCGCTGGTTACCCAGATGCTGGAGCACAAAGAACACACGAAAGAAAGAGAGTAGAGTATGACAACGATACATCGCATTGCAGAGCAGGGACAATCCATCTGGCTGGACTTTATCCGACGCTCCTTTCTGGAGGACGGCAAGCTGAATGAGTGGATGGAAAAGGGCGTTCGTGGAGTGACGTCAAATCCATCTATTTTCCAACAGGCCATTGCCGAACATGACGAATACGATGAGCAGATTCGTGCACGGGTGGCCGAAGGGGGGGATGCGATGGCCATCTATGAAGCCCTGGCGATCAAGGATATCCAGGCGGCAGCGGACACGTTGCGCCCGTTCTATGAAGCAACGCATGGCGTGGATGGCTATGTAAGCCTGGAGGTGAGCCCGACCTTGGCCCATGACACGGCACGCACGGTTGACGATGCCAGACGGCTGCATGCGGCCGTGGATCGCCCAAACCTCATGATTAAGATTCCGGCCACCCCCGCGGGCATTCCCGCCATTGAACAGACGTTGGCGGCGGGAATCAATGTGAATGTTACCCTGATCTTTTCTCTGCGACAATACGAACAGACGGCTGAGGCCTATCTGAAGGCTTTGGAGCACCGTGTTGCGGCCGGGCAGGATGTCAGGCGAATTGCATCCGTGGCTTCGTTCTTTGTGAGTCGTGTGGATACTGCCGTGGATCAGGCGCTTGAGCAAGTGGGCCACACTGAGCATCAAGGCTATGCGGCAGTTGATAATGCCCGCTTGGCCTATGCCCGTTTTCAGGACATTCTTTCAGGGGGGCGGTGGGAGCGTTTAACCCGGGCAGGCGCGCATGTGCAACGTCCGTTGTGGGCCAGTACGGGAACCAAGAATCCCGCTTATGCAGACACCTTGTATGTGGATAGCCTCATTGGCCCGGATACCGTCAATACGGTTCCTCCGGCCACCCTGGAGGCGGTTCTGAATCATGGCGAGACGGTCGTGAGTGTGGACCGCGACCTGGAAAACGCCCGTGCCCGGATGAAGACGCTGGTCGATGTTGGCGTTGACCTGGAGACAATCACCGCCAAACTGCTCGACGATGGGGTTGCCGCCTTTGCCAAGGCCTTTGAAGGATTGCTTCAGAGCGTGACCGAGAAAGCCAAACGGCTTCGGTAGGGATTAGCAATAGAGCATCACGAATGAACGGGAAACGAGACAGAGAACGGAACCGCGAATGAACGCGAATGCACGCGAATGGAAGCATCCTGATTCTTCTCATGTTTGCGTTCATTTGCGGTTAACTTATTGGTCTTCATTCGCGGTTATAATGATTTTAGCAGGATTCCTCACTTGAGGATTTGTGCGGAAGCAGACCGGAGACAATCGGATGTCAAAACGATGGAATCGCAACACGTATATGTTTTGGGGCTTGGTCCTGCTCGTTGTGGCGTTCCTGGTGATCGGACATGGGTTGAAGCTTCACGAACGGGTGACACTGGAAAGCTTTCGCGATATGTTGAATCGTGTCGGGGGCTGGCAGTACCTGTTATTTGTGTCGGCCTATGTTGGGGCCGCGTTGCTTCCGTTTCCGACGACGGTACTCTCGATGGCCTCAGGAGCGGTTTGGGGCCTGTATGTCGGGACGGCGATGACCGTGGCAAGCGCAACGCTTGCGGCCTGTGTGCCCTTTGCGCTTTCCCGTTGGCTGGGGAGACGGGCGGCGCAGGCTTTGGTCCAAAAGAATCCTGCTGCCCACACGTGCGACCGGTTTGCCGGCCGCAACGGTTTCATGGCTGTTCTCGCAATGCGCTTAATCCCCGTCTTGCCCTGGGATGTCGTCAACTATCTGTCCGGTCTGTGCGGTATCCGTTTCCGCGATTATCTCCTTGCCAGCGTCATTGGCACCATTCCGGCCAGTTTCACATACAATCTGATCGGGGCATCTTTGGGGACGCCTATTGATAGGATGCCCGTTTTCATCGTCAGTGGTCTGGTGCTCGCCATTGGCGCCATACTGCTGGCAGTACGTCATAAGAAACGCATTCAAAGAAAGGCAAAACACATGAACATACCAGGACAGGACACAATCACTTCAACCTTCACACCTCAGCCTTCACCCTTCCCCGTCGAACCGCTCGACGAGCACAACAAGGAACTGCTCGCCAACGTCCATCCATCGGACTGGACCAATCCCGACCCGCAACCGATCTACAACTTGGTGGTTATCGGTGGCGGCACCGCCGGGCTGATCACCGCCGCCGGCGCCGCCGGCCTGGGCGCGAAGGTGGCGCTCATCGAGCGGCATCTCATGGGCGGCGACTGTCTCAACGTCGGGTGCGTGCCGTCCAAGGCGCTCATCCGCCCCTCCCGGCTGGCCGCCGAGATGCGGCAGGCCGAACGGTTCGGCCTTGCACCCGCCTCGGTCGCCCCGGAAGCCTTTCCCAAGGTTATGGAACGGCTGCGCCGCATCCGCGCCGAGATCAGTCACCACGACTCCGCCCAGCGTTACCGGGATGAGTTGGGTGTGGATATGTTCATCGGTGAGGCGAAGTTCTCCGGAACGGACTCAGTCGAAGTGGACGGCAAGACACTGCGTTTCAAGAAGGCCGTCATCGCGACCGGCGCCCGCGCCGTGCATCCCAAGGAGGAGGGGCTGGAAGAGGTCGGCTTCCGCACCAACGAAACCATCTTCAATCTGACCGAATTGCCCCGCCACCTGATCGTGATCGGCGGCGGTCCCATCGGCTGCGAACTGGCCCAGGCTTTCCGCAGGCTCGGCGCCGAGGTCAGCATCGTCCAGCACGGCCGCTTTCTGCCAAAAGAAGACCCCGACGCTTCGGCACTGATTGCCACGGTGTTCGAGCGCGAAGGGATTCGCGTGCTGCTGGATGCAAAAGTGAAGAAGGCCCTGCTGGTCGAAGGACGCAAGCAAGTGATTGTCGAAAGCGCAGGGAAAGAGGAAACGCTGATTGGCGACGAGATTCTGATCGGCGCCGGTCGTGCGCCGAATGTGGAGGGCTTGAACCTTGAAACCGTCGGGGTGGCCTACGACGCCCGCAAGGGTATTCAGGTGGACGATCAGCTTCGCACCACCAACTCGCGAATATTCGCGGCGGGCGATTGCTGCATGGCCTGGAAGTTCACGCATGCCGCCGATGCGGCTGCGCGGCTTGTGATCCAGAACGCCCTGTTCAAGGGGCGGGCAAAACTCAGCGCGCTCACCATGCCCTGGTGTACCTATACCGATCCTGAAGTCGCGCATGTGGGGCTCTACGAGGCCGACGCGAAGGATCGCGGTATAGAGACCGATACGTTCCGGGTGGAAATGGCGGAGATCGATCGTGCGCGGACTGACGGCGAGACGCAAGGCTTTATCAAGGTGCTCGTTCGCAAGGGAACCGACAAGATTCTCGGCGCGACGATTGTCTCGACCCATGCCGGGGAGATGATCAGCGAGATCACAACGGCCATGGCCGCGAAAGCCGGCCTCGGCACCCTCGCGAAAGTGATTCATCCGTATCCCACCCAGGCCGAAGCCATCAAGCGCGTTGCCGATGCCTACAGCCGCACCCGCCTGACAACCTTTGTGAAAAAGCTCTTCACCCAATGGATGACGTGGCAGAGGAGAGGATGATGATCGGCAAGCAGGGATTTCGGGAAGTAGTGGGCGAAGGGCTGGGAACCTTTGTATTGACGCTGTTCGGGTGCGGATCGGTTGCCGGAGCGGTGATCTTCGGTTCGCACCAGAGTCGAAAAAAGACAGTTGACCATCTAGTTCGATGTCGTATATATTGACCTCGAATTAATTGCCAACAGAAGGAACGGACATGCAGCGTCTTGCGTTCGAAACGCGGATGGTCGAATGGGCATCGAAAATCGAAGGACTCGATGCCGATCTTTTGCGCCAAGGGTTGGAGATTTCCAATCTGCACCGCCAGGTGGAGGCGCGGTTCGAGCAGGACTGGTCACAGTGGGGGCTGTCGGCGATCCAGATGCGCATTCTGATGATGTTGTTCCATAGCAAGGAAATCATGACGCCGGCACTGTTGGCGGAGGAAGTGAGCTTGTCGCCGTCGGCCATGACCAGTGCCCTTGACGGGCTTGAAAAGCGTGATGTCCTGAAGCGCGGTCCGCATGCGGAGGATCGGCGTAAGGTTGTGGTGCAACTGACGACCAGTGGACGTGTGTTTGTGAAAGAACGTCTACCGGTGTTGTACCGGAAAATCTGTGCGACGACGGGATGTTTGTCGAAGCATGAGCGTGATATGTTTTTGCGGTCCTACCGCAAGGTGCTGGATCAGTTGCAGGGGTAAGCGTTGTGAGCCGAGCGTTAAGGGGTAGGATTTAAACGGGCGTTTGGTTGGAGTCAGACAATCGGTAATAAAAAGAGGGAGCAGAGCATGCAGAAGAAGATGGGTCATGTGATGCGTTACGTAATGCCGCTGGTGAGTGTGGCGAGTTTGTTGAC
>JBLRXE010000225.1:0-4743 GCA_047920895.1 Roseovarius sp. | reverse complement strand
GAGGGTGCCGGTGATACCGACCAGCACCACGCCGATACCGGCCAGCAAAAACATGATCCAGCGCGAGAGACCCTCCCAGATCGCGGCCCCATGGCGATGCCGGATAAAGGCCAGCAGCGTGAAATAGGCCAGCGACCAGCTTGCCATCAGCATGTGGTTGCGTCCCATGGGTGTGGAGGACAGCGTCTCCCATGGCCAGACCGACAGGCCGACCACATAGGCGAGCGCGCCCAGAAGCACCCCGAGCATCAGAAACACCGGCAGGGCGCGATCCATCGTCTGCCCCAACGTGCCGTCACTGAAGGTACGGATGACGATGCAGAGCGATGAGACCATCCACAAGGCAATTGGAAAGTGGATGAGAACAACGTGATAGGCGGCCATGATCAGGCTCCTTTCCGGGAAGAAATGGTTGCGTTCAAGGCCACGCCAAAGGCCGCGATCAGCAGCACACCGGCCAGCAGCGTCATCAGCCATTGCTGGCGGATTTGAGTTCTGAACTCATGTTCAATCCCGTAATGCGCCAGTTGCTCGGGGCTGTGACGAGCCCGCACAGGCACACGATCCGCGATGCCACTGGCACCGCCATGGACCGCGCTGTTGAGCGACGGCCAAGTGACCTGACCGGGATAGAACAGCGTGACATCGCTCCAGGTGTCGCCCCATTTCGGTGTGGCGCCGACAAAGCGGGTGGCCATGATGTCGGCCTCATGGGCCAGTCCCAGAGTGGAGGGCAGAGACACATAGTGCCAGCGCCCACCAGTGGCATTGCGGTGAATGGCAAAGGCCACATCATAGGTGCCATGATCCCTGAGAATCTTGTCGTCCTGCGGATTGCCGGTGTCGAGCGCGCGCGCAAGCGTCACGTCCCAGTAGCCATCGGCCCAGCGACCCTCGGCACGGATATCCCCGCGTGAACCGCTGCCCGCCCTGAGAATCCGCCGCGGCAGCACGTCGCCGTTCTGCCATCCGGCATCTGGATCGAAGGGCACGGCCTCGCCGGTAATCAGGGCATAGCTCTGGTCTTGCGAGACACGTCCGTTCCTCACATCATCCCATTTGAGCGCCCGATACCCGGCCGATGCGACGTCGAACATCACGCGCGGTTGCTTGGTCTCGGAATCCCAGTTGGTGGAATAGCTCGACGATCCTTCGTCACCGTCGCGCCCGGTGCTGATGTTCTGGTCGTCAGCCGCGTTAACCGGATTGGAGCGCGCGCCGCGCCAGTGCCAGAGATCAAGGAAATACCCCGCAGAGCGGAGTTGCGCCAAGTCGCTGTCCGGTGCCATGTCATCCCATTGGCCCAGCCTGTTACGGGTCAACGGCAGGTATTTGGTCACTTCCTCCGGGGCCTCGTCGGTCAGACCGGCCAGACCGTCCCCGATGGTGATATAGCCGCCATACCGACCGAATTCCGGCACGCTGCCGTCATCGAGCATCATCGCCACGCGATCTTCATGCGTGCCGTGAGGATTGGGGCCGGGCATGTCATTGCCCTCTCTGATCCAACTGCCGTTTTCGTAGCGAACGACGTCATGGAATATCCCCATGCTGGCCGAGGGCCAGCGATAGCGGAAAAAGATATCCCGGTCATTGTAAGCCGCCTGCACCTGAAGCGGCACAGTAAGCGTTTCCGGAATACTGATGTTGCGTTCGGGATCATCGCGCACGACACCCGTGCCGTGGGTCACCCCCGACAGGATTAGCGCGCCCGAGAACAGCGCGAATGCGCCGATCAACCTGTTCTTCTGCATGTTGGCCCTTTCGGTATTCTGTAGCTCAGGTATCGGGTAAAAGAGACGAAATAACTCAACCCAACAAAGTTGATCCTGAGAATGAGGGAATTCTATCCGGTTCCCGGTTTGAAAGCCTTGATCGACATCAACCTTATTTTGCCAACACGCTGCACCTTGGACAGTATGTTGCAACACCTCAGCATCATTGAGGATTACTGCTGATTTTCTGCTCTGGCATGGGTTGCCTGCGTGATTTCAGGAGGAGGCGGGATCGTTTCTCACGCGAAGTGACGGATCGGATTGACCACGACGATGTGCTTTGCAGTATCCAGGCATTGGCCGGCTGCGGGCTGCCTCCCCCATCCTCAGGCGGGGCCTGGAACGGTTGGCCATCGGGCCGCAGGGCTACGCCCTGGTAACGCTGGTCAAAGGTGGTGTTTACGATGATCTGCGGGCGGAGGCCGGTCACCAGTATCAACATCACGGGTTGAAGCCGGACCTGGTTCGCTGGATGTGAAAAGGCTCAAGGCGTTTTTCCAGTGATTTTCCGCCTCGCTTGTGTCGCGGCCGCTTTGGACGCCGGCCTGTTGACCCAAACCTGATCCGGGGGCCTGATCCGGAGCCTGATCCGGGGAATGAGAGGCGACAAGGATGCTAGACGACAATCACGCAGCCAAAGACCAACCCTTAATATCCGGATGCACCCAACATTATCCTCATCCCCGCTTTTCCAGCCCCTCGATGCGCGCCTTGAGGGTCTCGTTTTCCTCTCGGGCCTTTTGCGCCATGGCGCGCACGGCGTCGAATTCTTCGCGGGTGACGAAATCGCGATCCGCAAGCCAGCGGTCGATCAGGGATTTCATCGCGGTTTCGGCCTCGGCCCTGGCCCCCTGGGCCACGCCCATGGCATTGGTCATCAATTGGCTGAGGTCGTCGAGCACTTTGTTACGGGTCTGCATCGGGGTCTCCGGCGTTACATCTTCTCTCTTATATGTGTCGGGCGGGCCGGATCACAAGGTTGACTTGGCAGTGGCACGCGGGCACACAAGCGGCCATGCAGGCCATGATCCCCTTTCCCGATATTTCGCCCGAGATTTTCTCGATCCCGCTCTTTGGCATGGAGTTCGCGCTGCGCTGGTATGCGCTGGCCTATATCGCGGGGATCGTGATCGGCTGGCGGCTGGTGGTGGCGAGCGTGAAGCGGCCCGGACTCTGGCCGGGAGGTGTCGCGCCGATGCGCCCCGAACAGGTCGAGGATCTGCTGACCTGGGTCATTCTGGGGGTCATTCTGGGCGGGCGGCTGGGCTATGTGCTGTTTTATCAGCCGGGCTATTATCTGGCCAATCCGGATGAGATTCTGGCGGTTTGGCAAGGTGGGATGGCGTTTCACGGTGGCCTGATGGGCGTAGTGCTGGCGGTGGTGCTGTTCTCGCGCAAGCAGGGCATCGCGTGGCTGTCGGTCGCGGATGCGCTTTGCATGGTGACGCCGGTGGGGTTGCTGCTGGGCCGGACCGCGAATTTCATCAATGGCGAGCTTTGGGGGCGGGCGACGGACCTGCCTTGGGGTGTGGTTTTTCCGGGGGCCGCGGCGCAGAATTGCGCGGACGTTGTGGAGCTGTGTGCGCGCCATCCCTCACAGCTTTATGAGGCGGCTCTGGAGGGGTTGATCCTTGGGGCCGTGCTCTTGTGGCTGGGGTGGCGGCGCGGGGCGCTCAGGCTGCCCGGCACGCTGACGGGGCTCTTTTTCGCAGGCTATGGCGTGGCGCGGTTCATGGTGGAATTCGTGCGCCAACCCGATGCGCAATTCGTGAGCGCGGGCAATCCGCTGGGCCTTGCAGTGCAAATGGGCGAATTTGGCCTGACCATGGGGCAGCTTTTGTCGCTGCCGATGATTGCCTTCGGGATTGGCATGGTGCTCTGGGCGCGGCGCGCGCGGGGGACATGAGCGGGCTGCGGGCGCATTTTCTGGCGCGGATCGCCGAGGCGGGGCCGATGAGCGTGGCGGATTACATGACCGCCTGTCTCATGCATCCCGAGTTCGGGTATTACGCGACGCGCGATCCCTTTGGCGCGGGCGGCGATTTTGTCACCGCGCCCGAAATCAGCCAGATGTTCGGCGAGGTGCTGGGGCTGTGCCTTGCGCAGGTCTGGCTGGATCAGGGGCGGCCTGCGCGGTTTGTGCTGGCGGAATTGGGGCCGGGGCGCGGGACGCTGATGGCCGATGTTCTGCGCGCCACGCAGCGCGTGCCGGGGTTTCGGGACGCGGCAGAGGTGCATCTGGTCGAGGGATCAGCGGTATTGCGCGCCGCACAGCGCCGGACGATTGCGGGCGATGTGATCTGGCATGACCGGGTCGAGAGCCTGCCTGATGCGCCGCTTTACCTCTTGGCGAATGAGTTTTTCGATGCTTTGCCGATCCGGCAGTTTCAGCGGTCCGGGGATGGCTGGCGCGAGCGGGTTGTGGGGCAAAGCGCGGGGCAATTGACGCTGGGCTTGGGCGGGCCGGTGGCACCGCCTGCGCTGGCGGAGCGGCTGACGGACACGCGCGAGGGTGACATTGTCGAGACCTGCGGGCCGGGGGCTGCGGTGGCGGCAGAGATCGGCGCGCGGATCGCAGCGCGGGGGGGGGCCGCGCTGATCGTGGATTATGGCGATTGGCAATCTCTGGGCGATACGTTTCAGGCGGTCAAGGGCCATACCCCGGTTGATCCGCTGGCCGCGCCGGGGGCGGCGGACCTGACGGCGCATGTGGATTTTGCGGCATTGGCGCGGGCGGCGGCCCCTGCGCGACATACGCGATTGACGCCGCAAGGGATATTTCTGGAGCGGTTGGGCATCGCCGCGCGGGCCGAGGCGCTGGCGCGCAATCTGAGCGGGCCAGCGTTGGAAAGCCATCTCGCAGCATATCAGCGCTTGACCGGGGCGCAGGAAATGGGGACGCTCTTCAAAGTGCTGGGCCTCTATCCCGAGGGGGCCGCACCACCACCCGGATTGGAGCCATGACGCT
>JBLRXE010000224.1:0-4763 GCA_047920895.1 Roseovarius sp. | reverse complement strand
GTCGAGATCCGCATCAGCGAGACCGGAGAGGTGTTCTATCGCAGCCCCGGCACGTTCGAGTATTATTACAAGAACCCCGAGAGCACGGCGTCAACCAAGGATGCCGAAGGCTGGGTTGCCACCGGCGACGCGGGCTTTTTCGAGGAGGGATCGGGCCATCTGCGGATCATCGACCGCGCCAAGGACGTGGGCAAAATGGCCGATGGCCGGATGTTCGCGCCCAAATATGTGGAAAACAAGCTCAAGTTCTATCCCAATATTCTCGAGGCGGTCGTCTTTGGCAACGGGCGCAACTCCTGCACCGCATTTATCAACATCGACCTGACGGCGGTCGGCAACTGGGCCGAGCGCAACAATATCGGCTATGCCTCCTATCAGGAACTGGCCGGGCACCCGCAGGTATTGGAAACGATCCGCGCTCATGTGGAAGAGGTCAACCGCAGCCTCGCGGAGGACCCGATGCTATCGCATTGCCAAGTGCACCGCTTCCTCGTGCTGCACAAGGAACTTGACGCCGATGATGGCGAGATGACGCGCACCCGCAAGGTGCGCCGCAACGTGATCTCGGAGAAATTCGATGACCTGCTGACCGCGCTCTATGACGGGTCGCCGGAAATCTACACCACCACCGAAGTGACCTATGAGGATGGCCGCAAGGGGGCCATCAGCGCGACGCTCAGGATCGTCGATGCCAAGGTCGCGCCGGTGGCGGCGATGCAAAAGGTGGCGGCGGAATGAGCGGGCCGGGGCAAGAAGGGGGCTGTCATGCTTGACGCGAGCGAAGGATACACCACCGAAGACGGTCGCAAGATCGGCGGCGTGGTGATGGAGATGAAGAACATCACCCTGCGGTTCGGCGGCGTGGTGGCGATCAAGGACATCAGCTTTGACATCCGTCAGGGTGAAATCCGCGCCATCATCGGGCCGAACGGGGCGGGCAAATCCTCGATGCTCAACGTGATCAGCGGCTTTTACCATCCGCAAGAGGGCGAGGTCTGGTATCAGGGCGCGCGGCGTCCGCCGATGAAGCCCTATCAGGTGGCGCAGCAGGGCATCGCGCGCACATTCCAGAATATCGCGCTGTTTGAGGGCATGACCGTGCTCGACAACGTGATGACGGGCCGCATCCGGCAGATGAAGGCGGGGCTATTTGCGCAGGCGCTCTGGAAGGGCCGGGCAGAGCGCGAAGAGGTCGCCAACCGGGAAGTGGTAGAAAAGGTCATCGACTTTCTCGAAATCCAGCATATCCGCAAGACCCCGGTGGGCCGTCTGCCCTATGGTCTGAAAAAGCGGGTGGAACTGGCGCGCGCGCTCGCAGCAGAGCCGTCGATCCTGCTTTTGGACGAGCCGATGGCAGGCATGAACGTCGAAGAGAAAGAGGACATGAGCCGCTTTATCCTCGACGTGAATGACGAATTTGGCACCACGATTGCCCTGATCGAGCATGACATGGGTGTGGTCATGGACCTGAGCGACCGGGTGGTCGTGATGGATTACGGCAAGAAGATCGGCGACGGCACCCCCGACGAGGTGCGCAACAATCAAGACGTGATCGACGCCTATCTGGGGGTCGCGCATGATTAGACATCCCGCAAGATACCTGTCGTCCCCCCAATTCGCCTGCGATCTTTTTCCTGAGGAGTGCCGCTAATGCCTGATCAAGTGATTTTCGGGATGGAGGTCGTGGCCAACGGTCTCATGGCCGGGGTTCTGTATGCGCTGGTCGCCCTTGGGTTCGTGCTCATCTACAAGGCCTCGGGCATTTTCAACTATGCCCAAGGGGTGATGGCGCTCTTTGCGGCGATGACGCTGGTGGGGATGATGGAAGGGCGGGTGCCCTTCAGCCACCTGATCAATGCGGTTTTCGGCACTCAGATTCACCACTTTGGCTGGCACCTGCCGGGGCTGGCGGCGATCCTCTTGACCATGGCGATCATGGTGGCGCTCGCCTGGATCGTGAACCAGCTCATTTTCCGGCATCTGGTCAACCAGGAACCGATCATCCTCTTCATGGCGACCATCGGTCTGGCCTACTTCCTCGAAGGCTTTGGCGACATCATGTGGGGCAGCGACATCAAGAAGCTGGATGTGGGCCTGCCACAGGGCATCAACCTGTTCATCGACGAGACCACGTTGAACATCTTCGGCTATGGGTTCTTCATCGACAATCTCGACCTCGTGGCAACCGTGGTGGCGGCGCTCTTGGTCATCGCGCTGGTGATCTTTGCGCAATATTCCAAACAGGGTCGCGCCATGCGCGCGGTGGCCGATGACCATCAGGCGGCGCTGTCGGTTGGCATTTCGCTCAATTTCATCTGGGTGATGGTCTGGTCACTGGCGGGGTTTGTGGCCCTTGTGGCGGGGATCATGTGGGGCACCAAGTCGGGCGTGCAATTCTCGCTTTCGCTGATTGCGCTCAAGGCGCTGCCGGTGCTGATGCTGGGCGGTTTCACCTCGATCCCTGGCGCTATCGTGGGCGGTCTGATCATCGGGGTGGGCGAAAAGCTGTTTGAATTCATCGTCGGCCCGCTGGTGGGGGGCGCCACCGAAAACTGGTTCGCCTATGTGCTGGCGCTCATTTTCCTCGTGTTCCGGCCGCAGGGTCTGTTTGGCGAAAAGATCATCGAGAGGGTATGAGACCATGCAAAAGCTGATTGCCATCGTCAATGTGATCGCCTGGGCCGGGTTCTGGTCGTTTGGCTATCTCGCCCTGTCGGCGCAGATTGAAAACACCGCGCAGATGGTCACGGCTGCCATCCTCGCAGCCATAGGCGGGGGCGCGGGCATGCTCGCCTATCTCTGGCTGGTGCGCCATACCGAGGCCACCGGCTATGCCCGGCCCGCTAACCGCGCGACCAAGCGCGACGATGAAATTTACGGGGAGGTTCTCTAGATGTTTTACCGGGAAGCAGGGGATTTCAAGACCTCCTACGAGCAGGACAATCAGACCTTTCCGATCCGGTTCGATCGCTACCGCTATTACGCGGTGCTGGTCGTGGCCTTTGCCGTGGTGCCCTTTTTCATCAACGATTACTGGGTCAACGCGGTCTTTCTGCCGTTTCTGATCTATTCCATCGCGGCCATCGGGCTGAATATCCTTGTTGGCTATTGCGGACAGGTGTCGCTTGGGACGGGCGGGTTCATGGCGGTGGGGGCCTATGCCAGCTACAAGCTGATGACGGCCTTTCCCGATGTCAGTATCTTCTTTCACGTCATCCTTGCGGGGGGCGTGACCTCAATCGTCTGCGTGCTCTTTGGCTTGCCGTCGCTGCGGATCAAGGGGTTTTACCTCGCGGTGGCGACGCTGGCGGCGCAGTTCTTTCTGGTGTGGCTCTTCAACCGTGTGGGTTGGTTCTACAACTACTCCGCCTCGGGGCAGATCAATGCGCCCGAGCGGACGGTGTTCGGCGTCCCGGTCACGGGGGCGGAAACGGCGCCTTGGGCCGCCTATCTGTTCTGTCTTGTGTTCGTCGTCGCCTGCGCGATCATCGCGCGCAACCTGACGCGGGGCATGGCGGGGCGCAAGTGGATGGCGATCCGTGATATGGACATCGCCGCCGAGATCATCGGGGTCAACCCGCTCAAGGCGAAGCTCACGGCCTTTGCGGTCT
This sequence comes from Roseovarius sp., assembly GCA_047920895.1. GTDB lineage: Bacteria > Pseudomonadota > Alphaproteobacteria > Rhodobacterales > Rhodobacteraceae > Roseovarius. The sequence continues at coordinate 1,152 of JBLRXE010000224.1, read as the reverse complement.
CGGGCTTTTTCGTTGGCATCTCTGGTGCGCTCTTCTTTGCGGTCTATCTTGGCGCGGTCGAAGTGGGCGAGGCGTTCGGCATCAACAAGTCGTTCCTTGTGCTCTTCATGGTGATTATCGGCGGGCTTGGGTCGATCTTCGGCAGTTTTGCCGGGGCGGCGTTTCTCGTTCTTTTGCCGGTGCTGCTCAAGAATACGCTGGTGGGCGGTCTTGGCTGGCCCACGGACCTGGCGGCGCATCTCGAGTTCATCATCGTGGGCGCGTTGATCATCATCTTTCTGATCGCCGAACCGCATGGTCTGGCGCAGCTTTGGCGTGTGGCCAAGGAGAAACTGAGACTTTGGCCCTTCCCGCATTGAGAGGGTGGACCACCGGGGGGATGACACCCGCCGGACCAGATTGGGCGCATCAAATCGCGTTCAAGACGAAACATCGGAAAAACCAAGGGAGGAATAAACCGATGAGACAGAGACTGATGACGGCCCTGACCGCTGCCATGCTGGTTGCAAGCCCGGCTCTGGCCGAGTTGACGATCGTCGATACCAGCTATCGCACCGGGCCATATGGTGCGAATGGCATTCCGTTCTCGGATGGCTATCAGGACTATTTTACCCTGCTCAATGAGCGCGATGGCGGCATCGGCGGGGAAAAGATCAAACTGGTGGAATGCGAGACCGGCTACAACACCGAAAAAGGTGTGGAATGCTATGAGGGAACCAAGGCCGCTGGCAATGGCGCGCTGATCTATCAACCGCTGAGCACCGGAATCACCTATCAGCTGATCCCCAAGGTTTCCTCTGACGGCATCCCGATGCACACGATGGGCTATGGCCGGACCTCGGCCAAGAATGGCGAAGTGTTCAAATGGGTGTTCAACTACCCCGCCAACTACTGGGACGGTGCCAGCCATGCGATCACCCATATCCTTGACCAGAACGGTGGCGATATCAGCGGCAAGAAGATCTCGCTCGTCTATCACAACTCTGCCTATGGCAAGGAACCCATCCGCACGCTGGAAGAACTGGGCAAGAAACACGGGTTCGAGCTGATCCTGCTGCCGGTGGATCACCCCGGTCAGGAGCAGAAGTCGCAATGGCTCCAGATCCGCCGCGACCGCCCGGATTATGTGATCATGTGGGGCTGGGGTGTGAT
>JBLRXE010000223.1:0-4779 GCA_047920895.1 Roseovarius sp. | reverse complement strand
CTGGGACAACAACAACATCACCATCGACGGCACCGTCGATCTCGCGGACCGCACCGATCAGGTGGCGCGCTTCCGCGCCTCCGGCTGGCATGTGCTGGAAATCGACGGGCATGACCCGGCGGCGATTGACGCGGCCCTGACCGAGGCCAAGACGACCAATCAGCCCACGATGATCGCCTGCAAGACCCATATCGCCCTTGGTCACGCGGCACAGGACACCTCCAAGGGCCATGGCGCGCTGACCAATCCCGATCAGCTCACCGCCGCCAAACAGGCCTATGGCTGGCCCTATGGCCCGTTCGAAATCCCCGCAGATGTGAAATCCGCATGGGAGGCCATCGGCAAACGGGGTGCCGCGACCCACGCCGCATGGGCCAAGCGCCTGGCCGAGACCTCGCCCACCCGTCAGGCCGAGATCGCCCGCATCTTCAACCGCGACATGCCGGTGAAACTCGGGGCCCGCATCCGCGCCCTGAAAAAGCAGATCAGCGCCGAGACCCCCAAACTGGCCACCCGCCAGTCCTCGGAAATGGTGCTCGAGGTCGTGAACCCGATCCTGCAGGAAACCGTCGGCGGCTCAGCCGATCTCTCGGGCTCCAACAACACCCGCTCGGGCGATATGACCGTCTTTGACGTGGACAACCGCAAGGGCCGCTATATCCACTGGGGCATCCGCGAACATGGCATGGCCGCCGCGATGAACGGCATGGCCCTGCATGGCGGCATCCGCCCCTATGGCGGCACCTTCATGTGCTTTACCGATTACGCCCGGCCTGCCATGCGTCTGGCCGCGCTGATGAAAATCCCGACCGTGTTCGTGATGACCCATGACAGCATCGGCTTGGGCGAGGATGGCCCGACCCACCAGCCCATCGAGCATCTCGCAATCAGCCGCGCCACGCCCAACACTTGGGTCTTCCGCCCCTGCGACACGGTCGAGACCGCCGAGGCCTGGGAACTGGCGCTGACCTCAAAGGAAACGCCGTCGGTCCTGTCGCTCACCCGCCAGTCCCTGCCCACCCTGCGGCGCGAGCATAAGGCCAAGAACCTGACCGCCCAAGGCGCCTATGTGCTGGCCGATGCCGACGGCAAGCGTCAGGCGATCCTGATGGCCACGGGCTCCGAAGTCGAAATCGCGATGAAGGCCCGCGATCTTCTGCAAGCCGACGGCATCGGCACCCGCGTGGTGTCCATGCCCTGCTGGGAACTGTTCGAGGAACAGGACGAGAGCTACCGCAAACGCGTCCTGCCCGCAGGCCCGGTGCGCGTCGCCATCGAGGCGGCCATCCGCTTTGGCTGGGACCGCTGGCTCTACGGCGAGCGCGGCCGCCGCGAAAAAGGCGGCTTTGTCGGGATGCACGATTTCGGCGCCTCCGCGCCCGCGCCCACGCTCTACAAGGAATTCGGCATCACCGCCGAAGCGGTGGCAGCTAAGGTCAAATCCCTGCTCTGAGGGAACCAAGCCATTGTATATAGAGCCCGGATGCCCAGCGTCCGGGTTTTTTAATGGCGATGAGATGCCGCGCAGCACTTACCCCCGCGCGGAACAAGGCGCGTAGCGCCGCCGCGCGGCTCTTCGTCCGTCCCCCAACTTGCGCGCCCACGCCCAGCCCCTACACTGCCACATCATGCCCAGCCTCTGTCGCGATTGCCTGACCCGATTCGACACCGCCCGCCGCTGCCCCGCCTGCGGCAGCCCCCGGCTTGTCTCGCATCCCGAGCTTTTCGACCTCTCCATCGCCCATATGGATTGCGATGCCTTCTACGCCTCTGTCGAGAAACGCGACAACCCGGATCTTGCCGACAAGCCGCTCATCATCGGCGGCGGGCGGCGCGGCGTGGTCTCGACCGCCTGCTATATCGCCCGCATCAAGGGCGTGCGCTCTGCCATGCCGATGTTTCAGGCCCTCAAACTCTGCCCCGAGGCGGTGGTGATCAAACCCCGCATGCAGGCCTATGCCGAGGCCTCGCGCGCCATCCGCGCCATGATGCGCGATCTCACCCCCGCGGTGGAGCCGCTCTCGCTCGACGAGGCGTTTCTTGACCTCACCGGCACCGCGCGCCTTCATGGCGCGCCGCCCGCCGTGATGCTGGCCCACCTCATCAAGCGGATGCGCGACGAATTGGGCCTGACCGGCTCCATCGGCCTCAGCCATAACAAGTTTCTGGCCAAGATCGCCTCGGACCTCGACAAACCCCATGGCTTCGCGGTGATCGGCATGGCCGAGACCGCCGATTTCCTGCGTGACCGCCCCGTCAGCCTGATCTGGGGCGTGGGTCAATCCAGCCTCAAGGCTCTCAATGACGCGGGCATCCGCAGCTTTGCCGATCTCCTGCGGTGGGACCGCCGCGACCTCAACGCGCGGTTCGGGTCAATGGGCGACCGGCTCTGGCATCTGGCGCGCGGGCAGGACCGCCGCCGCGTCTCTGCCAATGCGCCGGTCAAATCCATCTCGAACGAGACCACGTTCTACGAGGACACCCGCGACATTGACCTGCTCGACGGCCATATCTGGCGGCTCGCGGAAAAGGTGGCCGACCGCGCCAAGGCCCGCGCCCTCGCCGGTCGCGTGGTCACACTCAAACTCAAGCGCGCCGATCACACGCTGCTCACGCGCCGCCACGCCCTGCGCGACGCCACGCAACTGGCCGACACCCTCTATCGCACCGCCCGCGCGCTCTTGGATCAGGTGCCGCAAGGGGCCGCCTACCGGCTCATCGGCGTGGGGCTGTCGGATCTCGTGCCCGAGGCCGCCGCCGACCGCTCCGGCGATCTGCTGGATCCCCAGGCCACCCGCCGCGCCGACGCAGAACGCGCCACCGACGCCATCCGCGCAAAATTCGGCCCCGACGCGATCCTCAAGGGACGGGCGTTGAGGTAGGCGGCAGCGGCATCACGCGCCGGATATGGTGGGACCCGCCCCGCCTGGGCACAGCGCGTGAATGTGCCCTTGGCATTGCACGGCAAGCTGCTAACCTGCCCGCATCCCAACGAAAGGCACAGGCATGCCCCCCACCCTCCACACGATTCCCGCCCGGCGCGGCAAGGCCACGCGATTGCACGCCGGAGAGGCCATCCGCATCGTCAACACCCATGGCGCACAGGTGGTGGATACCTGGGCCTTCAGTGCCGACGACATGGGCGAATTCATGTCGATGGAACATATCCGCCCGACGCTGGGCCGCATCTTTCCCACGGCGGGCGATGCGCTTGTGACCAATCGCCGCCGCCCGATCCTGATGTTCGAAGAGGACAGCTCTCCGGGCCGCCACGACACGCTGATCGCCGCCTGCGACGATTACCGCTACGGGCTTCTGGGCTGCACCGACTATCACGACAACTGCACCGACAACCTGCACGCCGCCCTGCGCCAGATCGGCCTCTCCGGCCCCGAGACACCCAGCCCGCTGAATCTGTGGATGAACATCCCCGTCGACCCCGAAGGTTGCACCTCTTGGGGCACGCCGCTCAGCAAACCGGGCGATTATGTCGTGCTGCGCGCGGTGATGGATTGCGTGGTGGCCATGTCGGCCTGCCCGCAGGACATCCTGCCGATCAACGGCGCCGCCTGCGTGCCGACCGAGGCGCATTTCGAGATTTTGGGGCGGTAAAGGGCGTCTCGATTGGGGCGGTCGTGCCCTTGATCCGACCTTGCCCCGCATCCGCAATGCGCGGAACAAAGGCGCGTAGCGCCCGCCCGGAGCGGGCACCACACGACTCATGATCTTGGGGAACGCCCCTCAGACCGGCCCCCTCAGCGCAAGAGCACCACCGGCACCTTGCAGGAGCGCACCATCTCGGTCGTGGTCGAGCCGATGATCAGGCTGCGGATGCGGCTGTGGCCATAGGCCCCCATCACCACCATGTCGAAACCGGCCTCCTCTACCAGCTTGCCCAGCGCGCTCTCGGGCTGTCCGGCGACCACGGATGTCTCGGCCGCGATCCCCGCCGCAACCAGCAGCGCGCGCGCATCCTCCAGCCCTTTCTTGACCTCCGGCGTGGCATGGCCCACCGTTACCACATGCACCTTCAGCCCGGCAAAGAGCGGGCTGCGCGCGATGTGATCCACCGCCTTCATCGCCGAGGTGCCCCCGTCATAGGCCAGCAACACCTTTTCAACCGGCCGAAAGGCGCGCGCCGCGACAAAGACAGGCTTGTGAGAGGCGCGCACGATCCGCTCAAGGTTCGATCCCAGATGCCCCTTGGCAAAATCCGCCGCCTCGCCCCGCTTGCCGATCAGGATCACGCGCGCCTCATGTTCGACCTCGGCGACCGTCTCGACAATATCGCCATGGCGCAGGCGTGTGGTGATCTCCGTCACCCCTGCCGCCTCCAGCAAGGCGCGCGCATCGTCCAGAATCGCCCGGCCCCTGTGGGCCACCAGCTTGGCGCGCTGCGCGTCCAGTGTCGCCAGTTCTTCCAGCAGCGCCGTGCGCGCCCCCAGCTTGATCGACCCCGACAGATCTGCCTGTTCGGTGCCCTCGCGCCGCCCCAACACATGCAACAACTCCACCGGCGCGCCGGTGCGCTCTGCGATCCACGCCGCGTGCTCACAGATCGAAGCCGAATAAAGCGATCCGTCCACAAGTGCGATAATCTTGTCCGTCATGGTATCTTCCTCCCTCAATGCGCCATCAACTTGTCCATTGCACCCGGCTTGTCATGAATGGCAAGCTTGTCAACAATTGTTTCCGTCGCCTCGTTCATCCCGATGATCTCGACCTCGGCCCCGTCGCGGCGGAACTTGAGGATCACCATGTCCAGCGCCTGCACCGAGG
>JBLRXE010000222.1:0-4782 GCA_047920895.1 Roseovarius sp. | reverse complement strand
GCTTGCCGTTGCTGGAGCGTATTCATTTACACCGTAGCGTGGTGCAGGTTGTCGTTTTGTGCCCGACTCGCGAGCTATGCTTGCAGGTCTGCCGCGATTTAAAGAGTTTTGCCAAGTATATCCGTGGCTTGCAAACCACCGCTGTGTATGGCGGGGCGTCCATATCCGGCCAGATTCGCGCGTTGAAAATGGGGACGCATGTGCTGGTGGCGACGCCGGGGCGTTTGCATGACTTGTTGCGGCGCGGATCGGCGGATCTCTCTGCGGCAGCTTGTGTGGTGCTGGATGAGGCCGATGAAATGCTGGGCATGGGATTCGAGGAGGATTTGAAGGCCATTATGGCCGCCATTCCGCCTCAGGTACAAAAACTGCTATTTTCGGCGACGATGCCGAAATCTCTGGCGGCTTTGGTGCAGGCTTTTGTGGCGGACCCGATCGAGATTGCCATCGGTGCGCGCGGCGCGGGTGCCGAGACGGTAGAACATCACGTATATATTGTGGAAGAGCGGGATCGCTATCAGGCCTTGCGCCGGATTGTGGATGCCGAGCCTGAGATTTACGGGTTGATATTCTGTCGGACGCGCCAGGAAACACAGGAGGTCTCGGATGCGTTGGCGCGCGACGGTTATCGTGCAGATGCGCTGCATGGGGATCTCTCCCAACTGCAGCGTGACCGGGTGATGCAATCGTTTTCCCTTCGCCATATCCGGCTGCTGGTGGCAACGAATGTTGCTGCGCGGGGGCTGGACATTAGTGAATTGAGTCATGTGATCAATTTCCGATTACCGGATGCGCTGGAGGGGTATACGCATCGGAGTGGTCGTACGGGACGCGCTGGGCGCCGCGGTATTTCCTCGGTATTGATCTCGCCCCGGGAGCGTTCAAAAATTCCGTTTATCGAGCGATCGCTGGGATGCAAATTTCTGATGCAGGTGGTGCCGGATGGCCGTACGGTTTGTGCGGTCCGGATTGCGGCCTGGCTGGAACGTATGCGTGCAGACAAGGATGGTCAGGCGCGGATCGAGCCTTTTATGAGCGGTATTCTGGCGCAGTTGGAAAGCATGTCGCGCGAGGAATTGGTGGCACGCCTGTTATCCGCGCAGTTTGCTGATTTTCTCGAACATTATCGCGCCGCACCCGATTTGAATGCGCGGCTGCCGGAGGTTAATCGTCGTTCCGGATCACCCCGTGGCCGGTCTCGCAATCCGCATCCGGGCCGGCCCTCCGAGCCGCGTCAGATGGTGGTGCACAAGCCTGCGCGGCGGCCTGTCGGGCAGCCCGTGGCAGGTGGGGTTGTTTCCGAGCGCAAGGATCGGCCGGCGAGCAAGCCCAAGCGGGCACGCGGGGATGCGGCTGCCGTGGTGCGCCCGGCGGCAGCGCGCAAGCCTGTATCGCTCGGCAAGCGCAAACGTGGTGACACGGCACCTGTCTGGGTCCAGGAGATGATGAAGGGCGGCAAGAAAAAGAAGGCTAGGAAATAGGGGGAGCACGTTTTTCTTCACCGTCCCCGAAAGCTGGTCGCATCGGAAACGGTGGCGATAGGCGCACCCCCAGCACCATTGCCGACTGCACGAAAGCACAGCGCGAGAGGGCTTGCGTGTGAGTGAGCGGGGAAATTCCGGCTGGTGTCAGCAGTGCTGATCTGCTCCCTGATCGATTGAGAGATTGGGTCAAATCGCTTGGTGAGAATCTTTGTCAGGGTTTTGGCGGCTTCTTCCGGCATGCCCTCTTCTCGACCTTCCGCCCAGCCTTCCCGTTTTCAATTTCCAGTCTAACCGCTGCCTAGGCGGGTGACGGTCTCGGGGGCGATGAGGGTATCGAAGGCGTCGGGGCTGAGGCCGTGCCGGGCTTGGGCGAGGTCGCGGAGTGATTGTCCGGTGGTGCGCGCGGTTTGGAGCAGTTCTGCAGCGGCATGATAGCCGATTGCGCCCGCGAGGGCCGTGGCGGTAGCAATGGATTGCGCGGTGTGCTGACGGCAGGCCGCCTCGTTGACGTGGATGCCGGCGATACAGTGTGTGTCGAGGATGCCAGCCGCCCGGGCCAGTAGCGCGAGGCTTTCGAGCAGGGCATCGGCAATGACCGGCAGAAAGGCATTCAATTCCAGATTGCCCATGGAGGCCGCCGTTGTGATGAGTTGGTCGTTGGTCTGTACGCGCAGGGCCGCCTGGGTGACAGCTTCGGGAATGACGGGATTGATCTTGCCGGGCATGATGGAGGAGCCCGCTTGTCTGGGTGGCAATTGCAGTTCGCCGATGCCGGCATCGGGTCCCGATGCGAGCAGGCGCAGATCGCCACACACTTTGCAGAGATTGGTGGCACAGGCTTTGAGCATCCCGCTGACTTCGACAAACACATCGGCATTCTGGGTGGCTTCCGTGAGGTTCTCGGCGCGGGCAAACCCGATGCCGGTGCGCGCCCGCAGCAGTTCGGTGGTCCGGAAGATGTAGGCGCGTGGTGCGCCAATGCCACTGCCGATGGCGGTACCGCCCAGATTTATGACGCGCAGGCGTTCCTCGCATTTGTAGATGCGCCAGCGATCGCGCGCAAAGGCCTCGGCAAAGGCGCTGAAGGTGCGTCCCACCGTGGTGAGAACGGCATCCTGCAACTGGGTGCGGCCGACTTTTACGATGTGGCCCCATTGTTGTTCCGCCGACTCGCAGGTCTGCTGCAGGGCGGTCAGGGCATCGGCGACTTGCGTGACGCCCCAGATGGCTGCCAGTCGCAAGGCGGTGGGATAGGTGTCGTTGGTGGATTGGTAGCGATTGGTGTCGTGCAGCGGGTCGAGGATTTGACAGGCCCCGGGCTGGTGTCCGAGCAGCACCAGCGCGCGGTTGGTGAGGACCTCGCACACATTCAGATTGGTGGAGGTGCCGGCACCGCCTTGCAGGGCATCGACCTTGATGTGCGGATCGAGTTCGCCAGCTTGCATTTCGCGGCAGGCCGCCAGCAGCGCTTCCCAGGTGGGTTGCGGCCAGGGGGTTTGTTCGTGGGCCGCCTGCAAGCAGGCTTCCTTGACGTAGCCATAGGCATGGATCAGCGCGGGTCGGATGCTGCGCCCGGCCAGCGGAAAGTTTTCGCAGGCCCGCAGGGTATGGATCCCGTAGAGGGCATCGGCGGGGAGCTCGCGGCTACCAAGACTATCGGTTTCGGTTCGGGGCATTCTAATCCTTGATTGGTCAATTCAATATCCAATATCCAACAAGGAATATCCAAGTTCCAAGTAGGGAATTTTTAGGGCGTCTTTTTCTTCTGGGCTGTTTCAACGCTTTTAAACTTGCTTTGGTCATTGGTGATTCCTTGTTGGATATTGGAGATTGAAATGGTCAGCAGTAGATATCGTGGCCGCCGGCGCGGACGCGATCGACGAGCGTGCGGGCGCGCTGAGCGGCCTCGGGGTGCATGCCGGCAATGGTTTGGTCGATGAGGGTTTCGCCTGCGGCCCGGGTCTCGGGGGTGGCATAATCGTTCAGATATTCCTGATAGGTGGATAGGGCGTTGGGCTCGCAGTGCATCTTGATGTCGCCGGGTTTGGCAAGATCCATGAAATCGGCGCCGGTGCGTCCCAGTCGATAGCAGCCGGTACAGAAGGAGGGAATATAGCCGAGTTCGGCGATGGAGCGGATTACCTCGTCGAGGGAGCGATGATCGCCCAGCGCGAACTGGCTGGCATCGTAATCCTCGTGTTCTGCATAGCCACCGGGATTGGTGCGACTGCCGGCCGATATCTGCGAGACGCCCAAGGCATAGGACTCACCGCGCATGCGCGGACTTTCGCGCGTGGAGAGGATGATCCCGGTATAGGGCACGGCCAGGCGCAAGATGGCGATGATTTTCTTAAAGTCCTCATCCGAGACTGGCTGGGGCGGATGGCTGGCTAACTCGGTGCCGGAGGCAGGTTCGAGTCGCGGCACGCTGATGGTATGCGGTCCCACCCCGAATGTTTTTTCCAGATGCTGGATGTGTTGCATGAGGGCCAGAACCTCGAAGCGCCAATCGGCCAAGCCGAACAGTACGCCGATGCCAGCATCGTCGATGCCGGCTTGCATGGCCCGATCAATGGCGGTAATGCGCCAGTCGTAATCCGCTTTGCGTCCGCCAACATGCACCTTGGCATAGGTCTCGCGATGATACGTTTCCTGGAATAGCTGATAGGTGCCGATCTGGGCGGCCTTGAGCTGCCGGAATTCTTCTACATCCAGAGGCGCGATGTTGACGTTGACGCGGCGGATTTCACCATGATTGTGGTGCGTGGCATACACGGTGGCAATGCTATCGAGCACGTATTGAAAGCCTTCGCGCGGATAGGATTCGCCGGCTACGAGCAGCACGCGCTTGTGGCCTTGATCAATAAGGATGCGCGTTTCGCGGGCAATTTCTTCCTGGGAGAGGGCCCGGCGATGGATGTTGGTGTTGCGCGCGCGGAACGCGCAGTATAAGCATTCGTTGCCACAAAGATTGGAAATGTAGAGGGGCGCGAAGAGCACGAGCCGGCGTCCATAGATTTCTTCTTTGAGGGTGCGGGCCGTCTCGAAAAGCGCATGCAGCAGCTCGGGATCTTGCAGATTGGCCAATGCGGCAACTTCGGCCGCACTGATGCCTTGCATTTGGCGCGCATGGGCAAGAATGTCCCTGACGGCTTGTGGGTCGGGCTTGCTGGCAGCGGAAAGGGTTTGTTGGATCCGGGCTTCGACGATGAACATGTTAGACCTGTGGTTGTTATTGTTACACTACTGCGGTTATTTCTAGCAGAGTACGGGGCCGGGGGGCAAGAGGGAAGAGGGG